>CAYOTZ010000086.1:0-4002 GCA_964407035.1 uncultured Methanosarcinales archaeon
TTTTATATGGCTAAGAAACTCCAATAATTTTAAATAGTTTGTTTCTCACAAAATACTTTATGAGAGGAAAATTTGTCATTATTGATGGGCCTGACGGTGCAGGTAAATCTCACGGAATGTCTGGCTTGGTCCAATGGGCTAAGACCAACTCTTTAAAGCTATTTGACCTGTATGAATTTGCACAGAGAGAGAACCGAATTCCGAGTTTTGACAAGTTGCAGGAGTTTGATGTTCTACTTAGTTGTGAGCCAACTCTTGCCTGGGTAGGCAAGGCCATAAAAGAAGAGCTTATCCGCTCTGATATAGCTACCCAGTACTCTGGCATTAGCATTGCCCAGGCCTTTGCTATCGACCGTGAGATCCTTTACAGGAAGCTACTCATACCTGCTTTAAAAAATGGCAAGCTCGTCTTTCAGGAGCGAGGTTTCCTTACATCTTTTGTATACCAGCCATTGCAGATACACATTCCGTTATCTCAGCTCATGTCTCTTCCCGGTAACAAGCTTGCAATGAAAAACCCACCCGATCTGGTGATTATCTGTACTACAGAACCAGAATATCTTATAATGAGAATTCGCCAGAGAAATGCCAAGAGCCAGATATTTGAGAAACTTAATTTTTTGAGGAAGGTCCATCAAAGATACAAGAGCTCGTGGCTCAGAGAATTACTTAACAAAATTGGCACGAGTGTAGCTTATATAGATACATCGCCACCTAAGACAGAAAGGGACACTGTTCAGGAAGTCCTGAAACTCTGGGAAGGTTTCAACTCCCAAACTTTGTCTTGATAAACTCCAACAACTTGGCTGCGTTCTCTTCATCAAGTACTATTAAAAACAGGCCAGATACTTGTGATTCCTCGATCATCACTACTGTTTTTATGCATAGGATGTTAAACTGGTCTTCTTTGCATCGTAGCCTTTCTGTTATTTCCTCTGATGAGCCAAAATATATCTTTGGAAGAGAGTGCATTATTTTCATATCAAGGAACTCTGAGAGAGAACCGAGATAGTTACCCGAAAATATATTAAAAATCTCTCTCATTGTCTGTGTTTCCTCTTCATTTAATTCAATTTCATGTCTCTTTGTTATTCTACTAACTAACACTTTAACATCCTTGGCAGAGAATATCATTACTGCCTTACCCTTAATGCTTCCGCTTATGTCAATATCTCCGTAGATTATTGTTTTGCCAGAATCGGCAAGTAGTTCTTTGATGTCCTGTTTGTTCAGAACAAGGACTTGCGGCTTAACTGGTCGTATCTGACACCCGGTTAAGCTTGACAAAGCTCGACTCGCATTTCCAGTTCCAATATTACCAATCTCTTCAAATATATCTTTCTCCTTTACACTTAGTTTAATCATTTTTAACTCACCTCAGCAATTAAAGGGTCCAACTCGATAACGAGCGAAACAGAGCCGTCGCTCAACATAGTAGCGCCTGATATTCCCGGGATATTGTTTAGCTGTGGTGCATTTTTCTCTAGCAACACTGTTTTAGTTCCGATCACATCATCCACACCAATCACTATTTGTTCGTTTTTATACTCGTAGAATAGTGCTGCACCGGGGTTGATAAGCCTTAAACCAAGTAATTGAGCCAAAGGATATTGTTTCTTGGCCAGATGGGATTTATATGTATCAACTTTAATTACCCTTAATAGTGGGATTACGAATCGTTCATTAGCTACTTTTACAACAATTCCATCAATCAATGATAGAGTTATAGGCACCAGAAGAGAAACCTTTGTCCCGTTACCTTTGGACGTTTCTATCTTAACATTGCCGCCAATGCTGGTGATGTTCTTCCATACGATGTCCATACCAATTCCGCGTCCAGAGAGTTGGGTTGTTTTCTCTTTTGTGCTGAGCCCTGTTTGGAAGATTAGCTTTATTATGTCACTCTTAGACATACTGATAGCTTCTTGTTTGCTTATAACACCCATTTCAAGGGCCTTTTTGAGAATCTTTTGCTCATCTATACCCCTTCCATCGTCAGTTATCTCTATCAAAATACCGCTTCTCTGTTTTTTCGCAACAATCTTTATTGTGCCTTTGGGTGGTTTGCCAGCTGCCAGCCTTTCATTTGGGAGTTCAATGCCATGGTCAATAGCGTTCCTTAGAATGTGAACCAGAGGATGGTGTAAAACATCAATAACTGCTTTATCCAGTTTGACATCCTCTTTCTCTATTATGAGATTGATTTGCTTTCTTTCTTCATTAGCTAAGTCGCGAACCATCCTCTCGAATCTTGAAAAGAGAAGCGAAATTGGATACAAGCTGTAATCAAGGAGTTCGGACTTCAACCTTAACAATGAGTTAAGTATGCTTTCCATCTGCCACTTAAATGCAGTTTCAAGTCCAATAGATATATTCTTGTACATTGCGTTAAGCCGTGCGTGAAGAATACTGACTTCCCGTATCAACTTCTTGAAATCTTCAAGCTTAACTTTCAGTTCGTAACTTTCCGGACTTATTTCTATTTTCTCAGCTTTTGTAGAATGTTTCTTGCCTTGCAACAAAGAGGATATGCTTTGACTTAGCTCTTTATTATTTAATTTGTGTTTTTTTTGTAACTGGAGAGCGTTAATGTACGCTTTTAATTCATCAACCCATCTCAACATAAAGCTTACTGTATCCTTGTTCAGCTTGAGTTTTGATTCTGCAATAAGCTTTACAACATCTTCTAAGGAGTGAGCTGCTTCTGAGAAATCGTTTAAGCTAAGCAACCGAGAGTTACCTTTAAGTGTGTGAAACAAACGCATAAGCTCGTCAATTGCATCTATGCCAAGCTCTTTCTTCTCAAGTCCAAGTAGAAGTTCAGTAATCTTTGACAACTCATCTCTTGACTCAGAAACAAATATCTCTACAAAGGACTCGTCCATTTTTATCTGAACTCATTTATAACTTCAGCTATCTCCTCGTATTTGAACGGTTTTGTAATGTACTTTAATGCTCCTGCACGCATTGCTTCCTCCACCATCTTTGTCTGGCCCACAGAAGTTATTATCACAACCTTTGCAAAGGCATTTATTGCCTTAATTTCCTTAAGTACCTCAAGTCCGTTTTTTTTCGGCATAATAATGTCGAGCAGCACCAGGTCTGGCTTAAATGTCTTAAATTTTTTAATGGCATCTTCGCCGTTTTCTGCTTCCTCTGTTGAGATATCGTCAAATGTTTTTAAGTAATTCTTCAAAATAGCCCTCATAAAAGAAGAATCATCAGCTATGAGCACCCTCATTTTTAACCTCCTAAGTTTTATTATAATTTTTTAATATTAGGAATGACATATTTAAAGCTTGCGGTGATATCTATTCTAACACATATTTTACTCTTTCTAAAAATATAAAAGTTTGTTCTTTAAAATGAACAACAAGGTGGTGGGTTTGGAGAGACGCGGTTTGCTTATTGCTTTTGAGGGAGGCGAGTTTCTTGGTAAGTCAACTCAGTTTAAAATGGCGTACCATTATCTAAGGCAAAGATACTTAAGTCATGTTTCTAAAGTGAGTGTTCGTGAACCGGGCTCGACTGATTATGGTGAAATAATAAGATTTCTTCTGCTTAATCCAGAGATTTTTAAGTTAAAAATTCAAGCATTAAAAGTGTTCGCTAATAGTGCCATAAGTCAACCAGAAACGGATTACCAGAATCTCGAATACCATTTGGGATTGCTCAGGGAAGCAGAGCTGTTTGCTCAGTTTGAGTTTCAACAAGAGATGTCGCCGTTGACAGAAGCATATCTTTTTCAGGCAGCTCGTGCACAGTTGTGGCAGGAAAAAATAATACCTGAGTTGAATTTGAACAAGATAGTGTTAGTGGACAGGTGCGGTTATTCTTCAGATGTTTACCAAGGCATAGTCCGTGGTCTTGGTTTTGATGTAATTGAGAATTTAAACAATATGTCAACGCAGGGCTACAGGCCAGACCTAACTTTGATTTTCTCAATTGAGCCAGAGGTTGGTCTGGATTGGATAATTAAACGCTCTCGGAATAATGCTCTTG
>CAYOTZ010000087.1:0-3991 GCA_964407035.1 uncultured Methanosarcinales archaeon
CATTGACATTGTCTGAGCTTGTCGTTAGCTTAACTGTTGTGCCAGAGTCAGTCCAACCACCAGCAGAGCTAGGTGATGGCGTGCTACAAGTTAGCGTATCTCCGATAGCAGTGACGTATTGTCCAGCAGAGCAAGCACTTGGATAATTATCCAGTGTGGTCCAATCACTCCTGCTCACATACTTACTCGCTAACGAGCTACCCCCCTCATAAATTGTGCCACTAACACTTGCACTTCCGCTTACTTCTAACTTATAGCTTGGTGATGCTGTACCTATGCCTACTCTTTCATTGGCAGCATCCACTACAAATGTTGTGCCGTTAATGCTTGCATTACCTTCCACTGTGAGTTTGTATGAAGGTGAGTCAGTGCCTATGCCAACTTTATCGCTCACTATCAATGCATCATCTGTCTTAAGTGTATCGGCAGCTGAACGATAAAGACTAGTGTCATATGGATTAGAGTTACCAGGTGCAAAATTAATGCTTGCCCCACTCAATTTGATTTTTGGATAACCTGCTCCGCTTTTTAGTTCTATAGCTCCGGAGCTACTGTAAGCTATAATATTGCCGCCATCTTTGCTCATTACAATACTCCCTTCTACATCTAATGTAGCACTCGGGTCTCCTGTCCCAATCCCGACCTTACCATTAGCATTATCCACAAACAAAGTTGTGGCATTGACATTGTCTGAGCTTGTCGTTAGCTTAACTGTTGTGCCAGAGTCAGTCCAGCCACCAGCAGAGCTAGGTGATGGCGTGCTACAAGTTAGCGTATCACCTATTGCTGTAACATACTCCCCAGCCGCACAAGCCGAAGGATAGTTATCTATTGTAGTCCAATCACTCCTGCTCACATATTTGTTAACCAGAGTGGTCCCACCTTCATATATGCTACCAGTTATGTTCGCATTTCCTGCTACAGTAAGCTTTTGTGAAGGGCTACTTGTGCCGATTCCTACCTTACCATTAGCATTATCCACAAACAAAGTTGTGGCATTGACATTGTCTGTGCCAGTTAGCAGTTTCACAACAGTGCCAGTATCATTCCAACCAGAAGCTGTACCACCCTGGCTACTCACAAGGTTATCCACATACTGCTTGGTAGCAGCATCACTTGCAGCAGTTGGAGTAGCCAAATTGATAATTTTATGATTGCTCATATTAAACCTGCCATAAACATCAATTATGTCAGTGTTGGGGTTAAGCACTATGCTAGTATCAGCAAATGATAGAGCTAACGCTAAGAGGAGTGCTAAAAGGTAAACAAACAAACCTCTAAAAATTATCAAATGTTTGTTTAAGCACTCCATAGCCAATCACCTCTTATACCCATTTTGATTCATTCGTAGTAAATATCAACTTCTTATTTTTGTCAGCAGCTATCACAACAGCTTGAGTTGTGCTCTTAATAGCATAATAGCTGCTCGTTATATTACCAGTAACATTCACATTACCAACAACAGTGAGCTTCTCTGATGGGTTGTAGGTCCCAATACCCACTTTACCGGCTGCGTTATTTATATACAGGGTAGTCACATTAACACTATCTGAACTTGTTAGCAGTTTCACAACAGTGCCAGTATCATTCCAACCAGAAGCTGTACCACCCTGGCTACTCACAAGGTTATCCACATACTGCTTAGTCGCTGCGTCGTTATCATCACTCGGCCCTGCTAAATTGATTATTCTATGATTGTGCATGTTAATTACATTTGAAGTAACATTCAACACACCTTCTATTACAAACTCTCCGCTAGTGTCAATCTGTGTTTCATCAATACAATCAGTGCAGCTCAGGTTGAATGCCCTATCAGCAGATTTGGAGTATGGTGTTGAAGTCAGGTTGATGCGCGGAGTCATGTTGTTATCATTTTCAATCTGCAACTCCAAGTAGTATGGTTCGTTCCAGCTAAGCTGTAATGGATTATTTGTACCGAGTATAACACTGAAGACACCGTCATCCACATACACATTATTCTTGTTTTCTTCCCAGAGCGGAGTGCCGCCTGTAGGCACATTATAAATCCTGAATGTGATGTTAAAGTAGCCGTTCTGATTGTCATCAGTGCTGTTTGTAAGCTTACCCTCAACAGCCAAGGTGTTCGGCATATTATTTGCCAGATTTCTCACGAACTTCACAATACCATCAAACTGTATTCTCTGGGTGTGCTTGCCAGCCGTTAGCACTTTGACTCTGTAATAGGTTGTTAAATTACAGCTGTAATTTGCTACGAAGATGCCATTGCTCTGTTTTGTCACATTAACAATTTTGTCGCCACACATCAGGCTGTCAAATTCAATATCTTCTCCATAAACAGTGCTATTGTAATCAGTAATATTGAGGTCTGCCTTGCCTTCTGTAAGCAATCTGACTGTCCAGTAGCCACCCACCTGTGGATAGCTCTGCACATTCAGCACAGTAAGCTCAACACCTGCATATGCACTGAAGCTTGTAACATTGAAATACACATAATCATTATCTTGCTTGAAGTGTATATTAGTAGCAACCCAGGAATCGCAGTTACTTGTGTTAAAGTCCCATTTAGTACATTTCATTATTTTATTGACATAACCTTGTTTGGGTAATTTGAGTTCTGCAGTTGTGAAATTGGTTGCTTCAAGTGCGACAACATCTGTCTTAATCTCAACCTCTTTACCTTTGAAGTTGAGCTTATCAAGCTGAACTCTTTCAACATTTTTCAGACCAGTTTCGTTTTTCAAACCGTAAAGCGCAATAACAGCATCTTTAACTTGCTTTATACTTGCTTTCTTTTTCAAAGGTAGTTTAAACTCTAAATAATACCCAGCATCCGTCAGGTTAAGTTTCAGAATTGTGATGTTTTTCTTATTCTCTAATATATCCTTAATCAAACTGAGGTTCTTACCTGAAACTGGAACTTTAGTGTGTACACCAATATATGCACCTTTATCGTATACAGTGAATGTGATATGGGTAGCATTTTGTGTTATATTTGTATTGTATATATCCCAGCTCGGGCAGCCCTTGACACTGAAATTTGGACAATGAGCTATGAATTCCACATTTGCGAATTTCTCAAGCGTGATAGTAAGCTCATTGAATTCTGTCTGTATATTGATGTACTTGGTGCTTGGCAGATATGTGGCAGCACTTCCCAGTGTTATAGAGAGCAGCAGTATTATAGCTATTATGCTCAGCTTCGCACTTCCTCTACCAAGCTCGAATCTCATTTTTTGCTCAGCTCAGGAACTTCTCGTAGTATTACATCTCCTTGTGAGGTTTCTATGAAGCGTAGAACAGTGCCTGCCTTCCAACCTTTAGCCAGGGCTAACTCTTTCGGAATTGTGATTTTATACTGTCTGTTGTTTACGATAACCTTAACCATCCTGGCTCTTTTCCTCCTCTTTGGTTATTGGTAATTCTCTAAGAATGACATCTCCATTAGGTGCTTCAATAAAGCGTAGAACAGTGCCTGCCTTCCAACCTTTAGCCAGAGCTAACTCTTTCGGAATTGTGATTTTATACTGTCCGTTGTTTACGACAACCTTAACCATATTAGTAATAATTTAATACTTTTTCAGTCCTTTCTTAGCATTTTTTCAGTCCTTTCTTAGCATTTTTTCAGTCCTTTTTTATACATAAAAATTGACTAAATTAGTAATATTTTGATATACTCATTAGTATACCATTATTTAAATTTTTCTATTAGATTCTTTTTTTAACCACTAATCTACTTTGAGATATACTTGTTTAATCTGGTTTCCAAGAAAGGCATTTTTAAGACGAACTGCGTTATAAGATGTTCATCTCTTAAGGAAACATTTTTATATAACTTTGCCAATATGACATAATCAACAAAGGAGAGGTGTTTTTGAAAATGGCGACAGGAGCTATGGATTCTGTGATTCTTGCCCTGATTATAGGCACATTGGCAGCTATTGTTTTTATGCTCAGGGTGCTTGTTCATATGGAGGCAAAAGTGGCAAGAATGGATGAAAACCTATTGAGG
>CAYOTZ010000088.1:0-3944 GCA_964407035.1 uncultured Methanosarcinales archaeon
AAAGAACAAAGGAGTTCAAATCAGAACTAAACAACAAATCCGCTACAACACTTTTTGATGAGCTTGGGCTTAACGTAACAGAAGAAAACGGTTACAAGAGGCTAATCACGCAGCTTGACTTTAAGGGTAATGCTGTCATACTACCAGAAGTCCTGCTTAAATTATCCAAGCTAAACGAGAAAGATGACATAGTAATAAAAGTGAGAGAAGGCGAATTGATTATCAAAAGATTCCTCAAGTAAAAAGAATGAAAATTACGCCTATTGCCTATGACAGCTTAGGAACAAGAAGCATGGCAACCTATGTTGAAACAGCTGATTTGAAGCTGCTCATTGACCCGAGTGCTGCTTTAGCCCCAAACAGGAACGGTTATCCGCCACATCCTATTGAGTTCCAGCGCCTCAACGAGCATTTAAACGAGATTTCTAAGTACGCAGAAAAAGTTGATGCTATTGTGGTAACGCACTATCATTACGACCATCATAATCCAGACCAGCCAGAGTTGTTTGATGAGAAGATTGCATTTGTAAAGCATGCAACTGTAAACATAAACAAGAGTGGCTATAACCGCGCAAGATATTTTCTTCAGCTAATAAAACCAAAGAAGCTTGAATACTGTGACGGTAAGCATTACAAGTTCGGTAGCACAAAACTTGAGTTTTCTAAAGCAGTGTTTCACGGAACAAACAACAAACTCGGTTATGTAATAGAAGTGTTTGTTGATGACGGGAAAACGCGGTTTGTGCACACATCAGATGTAGAGGGTCCTGCATTAGATGACCAGCTTGAGTTCATTCTGAAGCACAAGCCGCATTATGTGATTATTGACGGACCTATGACTTATATGTTGGGCTACAGGTTTTCTCAAGCTTTCTTTGAGAAAAGCATCCAGAACTTGCTCAGGATTCTCAAGGAATGCCCTGTAAATCGGCTTGTTTTAGACCACCATTTGCTTAGAGACAAAAATTGGCGTAAGAAATTACGGGAAGTGTTGATATTCGGAGGCAACAAGGTATGTTGTGCTGCAGAATTCATCGGTAAACAGGAAGAAGTGCTTGAGAACAGACGAAAAGAGCTCTTTAAAGAGTTCCCACCTTCATAATAAGGCAACTACTAAGTGTTGCACAATTTATCATGAAAAACAAGGTTAGTAACCAAGTCACCAAACACGATTCTCTCAAGATGTCCATCTCCATGTTTCTCTTCCTCAGATATTCTGAGTTTAAAGGAGGGCTATGCGAACTACACAATTGTTTGCCATATAACTGAAACAGAACAACATATTTAAAAATTTTTAGATTTTTACTACTATTTGATGTTTAAAATAAATCGGTAAAATTTAAATAAAACATCTTTCAGCAACTTGAGAATGGTGAAACGCAATATCCTGCTGCTTGGGCTTGTTAGCTTTCTCAACGATATATCCAGTAAGATTATTCTGCCGATACTCCCGCTTTATATACAGCAAATAGGTGGTACAGGGATTGCTATTGGGCTTATAAGCGGGTTTGGTGACAGCGTGTCAAGCTTACTCAAGATTATCTCTGGTTACCTCTCCGACAAAATAGGCAAGAGAAAACCATTAGTATATTTTGGTTACTCTGTTTCTTCCATCGGCAAGCTCTTTATGGGTTTTGCAAAAAGCTGGCCCATTGTCCTGTTGCTGAGGAGCTTGGAGCGCTTGGGTAAGGGAATAAGGTCAGCACCGAGGGATGCCCTGATAGCTGCCTCAACAAAACTAAGCAATCGAGGCTTTGGCTTTGGTGTTCACAGGGCAATGGATAGCGGTGGTGCTTTGCTCGGTGCATTACTCGCATTCTTGCTGTACTGGTTTTTGGAACTCAGTTTCTCTAAGATATTCTTGATTGCAGGTATTCTCGCTTTTCTGGCTCTGTTGCCCTTACACTTTGTAAAAGAAGTAGCGAGCAAACCCAATAAAGAACTAAAACTTGATTTTAAGCTTACAAGTTTGCCAACTACACTAAAGATTTTCATAGCTATCTCAGCAATCTTTGCTCTGGGTAACTTCAGCTATATGTTTTTTGTGCTTAAAAGTCAACCATCCTTCAATGGCAGATGGGTTATAGGCGCGCCAATCCTGCTGTATGCACTCTATAACACTGTATACACGCTTCTGGCTATACCAGTAGGCAAAATTTCGGACAGATTTGGTAGGAAGCGCGTATTGCTAATAGGTTATGCAACTTTTCTGCCAATTTGTCTGGGTTTTGTTTATTCCAACCAGCTTTGGGAATTTGTGCTGCTCTTTATACTTCTCGGAGTGAACTATGCTTTGGTTAATGCAACAGAAAGGGCTTATGTATCTGATTTATCAGAAGGCAAGGTGAGAGGCACCGCACTCGGTGTTTATCACATGTTTATTGGACTTTGCGCCTTGCCGGCTGGGCTAATTGCTGGTTGGCTGTGGAATATAGCAGAATTCTTTACTTTCGTTTACGGGGCTGCTATTAGCTCATTTGTAGTTTTGCTCATGTTAGTCAACTGGAGAATACTGCCAAGCTACTGAATTATCCCGTAGCCAATAAGTCGCCACCTGTTAGTTATCATACGGGAGACAGTAACTCTGGAGCCCTTATGAGCGCAGACAGGTAGCTTTAGCTTGCATTTAACTTTATCTTTGCTTAGTTCTATAACTTGACCAACAGTTGCAGCAGTGTTTACATTCAACATAAGCCACTCATGCATTCTCAACGGCTCCACAACAAGCTTGTCTTTTGCACCCACAACACGCTTCATCAAAGTAACTTGAAGTTCAAGAGTGTCCCAAACAGGTGGCAGCTTTCCTGGTAAGCCGCAAACAGAACCAGCGAGACGGTCAGAAGCACCAATACTTGGGTCCAGTAATGTTTGTGCGCCTATAGAGCCACCAGGTCTAACCTTATTTAGCTCATAACCTCCAGCCCTCAAGCTTGAGATTTTGGTGCGTATAGGTTCAAAAGTAACCCGGCCAGCCTTTTCTACCTTCCTGCCGGGTCTGATTTCGACCTCTGTGTTCACTTTTAGCTCACCTTGAGATAGCACTCCGCCAAGCACTCCACCTACCAGTGTCTCTGGGTTAGCACCCGGCTTGTTTATATCAAAAGAGCGCACTACCAAGAATAATGGCTCCTTGCTAAGGTCGCGCTTTGGTGTTTTTATATTTTTTTCAATTGCTTCTATCACATAGTTTATGTTCACTCCAAACTGGGCAGAGACAGGAATGATTGGCGCATCACTGTACTGTGTAACCTCAAGGAAGCGCCTGATCTGTTTGTAATTCTCAAGCGCCTCTTCCTTGCTCACGAGGTCTATCTTGTTCTGGATAACAACGAGTTGCTTAACACCAATGATTTTGAGTGCCATGAGATGCTCTCTCGTCTGGGGCTGAGGGCATTTCTCGTTTGCAGCTATTATCAGCAATGCACCGTCAATTACTGTAGCTCCAGAGAGCATTGTCGCCATCAAACTCTCGTGACCGGGAGCGTCAACAAAAGAAACTTTCCTTATGGGCACTGTCTCTGAACCGCAATTAGGGCATTTATCAGCAACAGTGTAAGCACCGCTGCCCTTGCACTTGTGGCATTTTCTGAATATAGCATCTGCATAACCTAACCGAATGGTTATGCCACGCTTGATCTCCTCTGAATGCGTGTCTGTCCACTTACCGCTAAGCTTCTCTGTCAGTGTTGTCTTGCCGTGGTCGACATGCCCGAATAGCCCTATTGTCACTTCTGGTTGCTTTGGTTCGTTTGCTTTTGAACTCATTCTTGTTTTCCTTCCTCCTTACTTTCAGATTTCTGCACTTCAAGAGATGTTTTGCCATGCTTGATTATCTTTAAGTTTATCTGTGATATCTTGGCATGGATTGTATTTCCTGCCACTGTCTTTCTTACGAGCATCCCTTTTCTGACCTTTTTGATACCAACACTCTTCGTAGCCAGTAT
>CAYOTZ010000089.1:0-3943 GCA_964407035.1 uncultured Methanosarcinales archaeon
AACAAACAGTAACATCACCATTGGCTGCAATAAACTTGTACTTAAAAGGACCAGTACAGGGTCTGCGTTTCATTCTTTTAAAGCTGAACAAATACAAATTTATATATTTTGTTGGCTTTAAGCAAGGGTATGTTAAAATAAGGACTGCAGGTTTAAAGGATCTCAGCCAAATTCAACAAATAGAAAGAATATTATGAAGGTTTATCTTGCCCCCAGCCATATTGAAAGAATGGATTCAAAACCTTCCATGTAATTTCTTAGTAGCAGAGGTAGATGGGAGAGTAGCCGGATTTATCTTCTTTGAGTATCTAAACACGATTAAGGCAATATCCTTTGTCCACAATCCTAAGCACAAGCCAAACAGTAGATATTTTATATCTCTGAAGTGGGTGTTTTAGATGAATTCACAGAATCTAAAGTTCCACAGAATTTAATTGAAAGAGTGATTGAAAAATCTAAAATAGATGGTTGCAAAGATCTTTTGTGGCTAACCGGTCTAAGCGCAAACATGACAAAATAGAGCTAGCACTTCTAAAGAGTAATGGTTTTGTGAAAAACAAAAAGAGCAAAACATTGGGAGGCTTACCCTGGTTATCTTGTAGATAATCATTGGCTTTGGGTAAGGGTTATTTGAGAATTACTCAATAAATTCGTCTGATTTTAGAATCCTTCCTTTGGGCATTTTTTTGATTAACCCAAGTTCATAAGCAACTTGCTTGTGAAGCTGCTCTGCATCTTTTAGCCACTCTGGTTTCCATGTGTTCTCGCGCTTAAAGAAGATTGTATCCCTAATCATCTCTGGCACCCAGTCATAATTTACCTGATACTCCAAGTTATGCTGTTTCAGAATCTTTGCCCAGAAATCAAGGAACTTTCTTGCCTCATGAAAATTGCGTTTCATAACTATAAACTGGAACACTAACCGAGGCGGGATCTGGCTTCGATGCTTCAAGAAGTAAACAATATTCCTAACAGCTAATTTCAGGTTGCCACCAGGCCTGACTTTAGCATATATCTCCTCGGTTGCAGCATCAAGAGAAAAATGGATTGCTCCAATTTGATATTGGTATTTCAGCATCAAATCAGAGATTTTTTTGTCCATAAGTAAAGCATTAGTATGTAAAATAATTACCCCAAAGAGTTCTCTCTTCTTATTCCTTTCAAACAAGTACTCTAAAATTTCATAAATCCTTGGATGTAGCAAGCTCTCACCCAAACCAAAGGGTAATAATTTATTATATTTCTTTCCAGATGCTGCAATATCATCTATCAGTTTTTTCCACACACGAACATCCATAAATCCCTGTTTGTTATAGTCAACCCTGCTATGAGTGCACATTGGACAATTAAGATTACAGTAACTGCTTAACTCTACTGCTAGGATTTCATCTGGATAGCTAATAATTTCCTACTCACCCAAATATGTTTAGTTTCGTTAGGGATTAAAAAGATTCTGGTTTCACCAATAACCGGTTTTGATTAGATTTTGTTTTACTCTCTCAGGAAGCCCTGGTCTCCATACACGAGTAGCCTTGTTAGGACACTGAAGATTCTGTTTATGCCATTCTTCTATGACGGCTTTTAATTGGTTAACGATAAGGGGATGCAATCCGCTCACATCTACTGGATTATCACTACCATTTACAACATTCAAGAGTTGGAGCGAGTCATTTTCATAGAGATTTAACCTCCAATCTGAACTTCTCACAGATAAGATATCATTAACTTCAGAAAAGGCATATTTCTTTGAGATGTTTCTTTTATTTAAAATTAAAGTAAACAAATTTTCCCCTTGAATTCTGACGGGCATAGGTATACCAACCATCCCAAGTAAAGTTGGCATTATATCAATGCTTTCCACTATACCTTTGACCCTTAAATGAGCTATTTTTGGAGTATAAATAATAAGTGGTACATGAGTTGTTTCATCGTTGATGTCAAAATGACCAAAAAAACCGTGTTCAAACAAATCTTCACCATGATCAGAAGTAATAACGATCAGTGTTCGATTCAAATAACCATTTGATTCGAGCCAAGAAAGAATCTCTCCAACTAGAATATCTGTATCATAAATCGTAGCATCATATAGAGTCCTAATTAATTCTATATCATTTCTATCTGAGAGATTGAATCTATCAAAATAATATTTCCTTATTAGAGGATAAGACATCTGAACAAAAGCATATCCCAGTTTCTCGGGCTCTTCTGCTACATTATTGATAAACTCCATAACCACACCAATCTTACTCTTCAAGGAGTTGTTTAATTCAGTAACTCGGTTTAAATACTCCTTATATCTGATAAATTCCTTCTCGTTGAGTATGTCCTTCATTATTCCCTCATTTTCAAATAATGTTACATACGCTAAGTCATGATAGTAACCAAGATCAAACATAATAAGAGGATTAGAGAGATTTACAAACTCCTTAAAGTGATTCAAGGCCTCTGGAGTGGGAAAATAAGGGTCATGAGTGTCTGCAAAATAAAAAGATAAAAAGAATGGCTTCGACTTAATGTTCCTAGCAAATTGGAGTGCCTCCTCAGTTTGGTCTATGTCAAATGTGACACTAACGCCTCTGTTAAAACCTGAACTAGGAGAAAGTTGATACGCATTCTTTGGAGCTACCACCACCGTTTCATAATTATTCTCATGTAATATCTGATTAAGAGTCTTAACCTGAGTTGATAACATATCAGCCTCTGGATATTTGACATCACTGCAGGAGGGGTAAAGTGAAGTTAAGATAGCCATATGACTTGAGAATGTGATAGGACTCTGAGCAAACGCATCCTCAAATATGAGAGATTTAGCGGCTAGACTATCTATATTTGGGGAAGTATTCAAATGGTAACCATAACAACCAAGATGGTCTGCACGAAGAATATCAATATCTATAAAGACAATGTTACAACCCTTGCAAACAGGAAATTGAGAAAAAGAGGATGAAATTATTTTGAGATAAATAGATACAGCTACAAAAAGGAGTAAGACAAGAATAAAAAGTCTTATCTTTATTGAGTAACGCATATTGCTTCCCAATTAATGTGTTTTAACAAAACCGTAATTGCCATTTATATTACTAATTCTTCTTTAACATTTATAAATTTTCTTAAGTTCTCAATCTCAAGAATTGCATATTCGTCCGAACAAGGTTTTACTTACAGTATTAGTGAAAAAAGGATTTATTGGATGCAATCTAAACAACAAGAAGAAAAACTTATAAAACTTCTTGGGTAATGAATCATTATGACTTTCAAATTGCAATACATTGAATTGATGCTGACAGAGAGATGCAACCTAAAATGTAAAATGTGCAACTTTTGGCGAAAAGAAGCCAACAGAGAATTGAACACAGAATTGATAATTGGGTTTTTTCATCAAATTAAAAAATCTGCATTAACAAATAAAGTAAAAATAACCTTTTTAGGTGGAGAGCCGTTTGTCAGAAAAGATGCAATCCAAATAATTGAAGCAGCGGCAAATCGCGGATTTAAGTGCACCATATCTACAAACGGCACATTACTCAACCCTCTACTCGCAAGAAGAGTGAACCATGCTAACATTAATGAATTAAACATCTCCATCGACAGCCTACAACCAGAGATACATGACTATATGCGCGGTGTTACTGGAAGTTTATCAAGGGCTCTCAAAAGTTTGGAATATCTTCAACCTAATAATGCTCGATTTAAAATCAATATCTTTACGATTATATCCAAACTAAACCAAAATGATGCTATTAAAGTTGCAGAGTGGGTGAAAGAGCATAAAGGGCTTCATTCCGTTGTTTATCAAATAATAGACCCTGTGTACTTTGATTATGACCCCGAGATGTATGACCACAAATTGTTTCCAAAGAATGAAACAGAAGTTAGACAATTATGCAAAACACTCAATCAAATAACACTTTTGAGAAATAGGGGTTACCCAATAATTAATCCT
>CAYOTZ010000090.1:0-3904 GCA_964407035.1 uncultured Methanosarcinales archaeon
AAACTGGACATTACAGGCGATTTTTTCGTATATCCAGAGGAAGCGCTGTTTGAAATAGAAAAAATTCTAACAAGTTACCACATCAGTGAGCTGAGTGCAAAGCTTAACAGTTATTTGCTTGAGCATGAAGTGAAGTTGATTGGTTTTTCTGTTGATGACTTACTAAAAGCGTTGAAAAAGCTCTATCATTAACCATTGCTACTCATATTCCCTCTTAAGAACCTTTCTTTCGTAAAGCTCTCGAGCTAGGTAACCAAGAGAGGCAGAATTGGTAGCTATAAGTGAGAGGCGCAGCGACTCATGTAGCTCCTGCCAGAGCTTGTAGCCAAAAATGGCTTCAAAAGTCAGCATAGCCAATATGCCTAAGTTTGTTGGCTTTAGCTTGTGGTTAAAGTAACTGTAACAAAAGTTCCTTATCGCAATTGGTGAAGCAACTAACTCTGTTAATGAGCCCTTGAAGAAGCTAAATGTCTTTGCAAACATTCCTGGTTCATAATCTTGCGAGCTGCATATAAGCAGCTTTAATCCGAGGTCCATTTTTTCTTAGAATATAACTTTCTTGCCCTTCTTAGCACCTGGTCAGGGTCGATATCATTCTTTGGATACAGATTGCTCATTAATTCTCTGTTTGAAAGACAAGCTTTTAGTTCGTATCCTGCTGACATTGAGTTTGTAGCTATTAATAGGTATAACAACTCATTGTTTATAAACCTAAAACCAGTTATGATTAGGAACAGGGTTGAAACCGTGCCGCCCAGGGTTCTAAAGGAGGACTTATTAGTATTGTAAGGAAAAGAATGCTGGAGATGATACCTTAGTGCAGTGGGAAAAGCGAGTGGTGTAATAATAGCACCAATAGAAACATCAAAAGTTGACTGAACCACAGCTGCGAGTCCAATCTTTGCATTGTCTAAAAGCTCAAGGAGCTTACTCTTGAACGAGTCCATCACTTTAAAGTAATACATACTTATTTAAAAAGATTTTTAAATATACTTGATTTAGGTTGCCGTATGATAATTAAGATACCTTTTTCAGCTGGCTCCTTGGGAAAGAACAAGGAATGCTCATTGGCGCCAGATGCTATCCTGTCTGAATTAAATTCGTGTTACACAAAAGAGGAGTTAAGACAGGTAAAACCAGAGGTTAAAGAGCTTCGCGTGGACAGCTCCAACATAGAGAAGAGTTTTTCTTTAATTGAGCAGTACATAGCAGGTATTTCCAATAAATTTATTGCCCTTGGAGGCGACCACAGCATAAGTTACCCTATTCTGAAGGGTTTCTCAACACGCCACAGAAATTTTTGTTTGCTTGTCTTTGACGCACACCCTGATGTTATGCAAAGTTTCCAACCACCAACTCATGAAGATTGGTTGAGGGTTTTAGTAGAGCAAGAGATTGTCAAACCAAATGGTGTGGTTATGGTTGGAATTAGAAACCCCCATATAGCTGAAATAGAGTTTATAAAAAGGAATGGCTTGAGAATCTTTACTATGAAGCATTGTTTCGAACTGGGTGTTAAGCAGTTAACATCTGTTATAATGGAGAACTGCAAGCCCTTTAATGCTATATACATGAGCATTGATATTGACGCAATTGACCCTGCTTTCGCTCCTGGCACAGGTTATATTGAGCCCGGGGGCTTTACTTCTCGTGAATTTTTGCATATGATACAGAGGATATCTTTGCTGAAGAATTTACAGGGCGTTGATATAGTAGAGGTAAATCCGAGTAGAGACATTAACAAGCTGACAGTTAGGTTGGCTGCTAGGCTGTTGTCTGAGCTTCTCTGAGCACTGCCAAAACGAAAAGATTTAAAAATGAGTGTGTTATCCAGAGAAGAAATGGGGAGAATAAAGACGATACCGATTAAAAGAGCCACTTTAGAGGTTTTTCGTAGGTACCAACATAAACTTACTGACAAGTTTGAAGAAAACAAGAAAATATTGGACGAAATTTTGGAGTACAGGTCAAAGAAGATAAGGAACACTATTGCTGGTTATGTAACCAGGTTAATGAGCCAGGGAAAGGCTGAATAACGGAGGCGATGTAAATGGCAGAAGCAGACAACTCAATCTTTGTTGGCAACAAGCCATTTATGAACTATGTGACTGCAGTAGTTATGCAGTTTACGACAAAGAATGCAGATAAGGTTATAGTGAAGGCGCGCGGTAAGTTCATATCCAAAGCAGTGGATGTGGCAGAGGTTGCGGCAAAGAGATTCTTGGACAATGTCGTAGAGAGCGACGTTAAAATTGACTCAGAGGAATTCAAGAACGAAGAAGGTAAGGAAGTTAGGGTATCCTCTATTGAGATAACCTTAAAAAAGAAGAAGTAATAATTATTTTACTCTTTTTTGCGTTCTTTTCAAGAAGTTTTAAATATCTGTGAGATTACTGTTATGTGATGAACAGAGGTGTTTATCTTGCTTTTGATAGCAGTGAGTTTATATTAGGTTAATGAGTGCCTTGCTTTCTGCTGGTTATTCTGCTGACGAGCCCTTTATTGAAGAGAGGTTCTCAGCTGATGTGCTTAAGCTTTGTTCTAAGACAATAGATGCTATTATTTTCTCGTCGTTTGATTATTGTGGCAACAAAGAGCAAGTTGAGTTTTCCAAAAAAGTCCTGGAAATGCGTGCTGAGTTAGCAGTTAAACCTATACTCTTTTTGGGAAATCAAAGAGAAAAAGCTGAGCAATTTTCAGAACTTAAAGTCGGGGTATTTGTTGATGACAAACAAGCCAAGGCGGACTCAGAAGCGTTAATTGAGAAGGTAAAGCAGTTGATAGGTGAGGGAAGGTACTAACGGACCCGGAGGGATTCGAACCCTCGATCTACAGCTTAGGAGGCTGTCGCATTATCCAGGCTATGCTACGGGTCCTTAATTGTGCTTGACGCCTTTTGATTGCATTAACTAAGCTTTATTATAAATTTTTAAATCTTTCTTAAAAGAAACAACCCGAGAAGCAGTTATTAGTAAATTATATAAATCAAACCTTGTAACTTAGGACTGATTCATATGCAAAATTATTTTAGAAAGATTATTGTTGGAGTGCTTTCTCTGGCAATAGGAACTGCACTTTTTGTCTGGATAATCGGCTTGGCAGGAATAAAACAGGTTGTTTCTCTATTTTTGAGGATTTCATTACTCTGGGTAGTGTTCTACTTCTTTGTTTCCTTTCTTCTTGATGTTGTGCTTGCTTGGAGATGGCAGACAATACTGCGCTATCATGGGCACAAGCTCCCATACTGGACATGTTTTAAGTACAGATTGATGGGTTATGCTGTTAGCTATATTACGCCGAGTGCGCATGTGGGTGGCGAACCTGTCCGTGCGATAATGCTGAGAAAGCACGGTGTTCCAACAGCTGATGCTTTCTCTTCTGTGATACTAGACAAAACATTAGAGATAACAGCAGACATATTTTTCGGAACAATAGGTATGCTTATGGTCCTCATCTCGTTTAAAGTGCCTAAGATAACCTATGGTTTGATGTTTGTTGCATTCTTACTCACTGTGCTGCTCTTGATTAAATTCTTCAGAAAGCTTAAGCACGGAGAAAAAATGTTTGTTAGCATAGCAACTAAGTTCGGCTTGATGAGATTTAAAATCTTTCATAAATTACTTAAGAAAATAGACGAGATTGAGACAAGCATGTCAACCTTTATGAACTCAAGCTCAAAGGGCTTTATGTACGCTATTTTAATGTCTGGCTTGCTCTGGTCCTTGATGTTCTTCGAATACTGGATAGCTCTCAAAATGATAGGTTTCAATGCAGGAATTGTTGAGATATTTCTTGCAGGTGTTTTTATTGCTATCTCATATGTTATCCCTGTACCTGCTGCTTTGGGTGTGCTGGAAGGAGGCCAACTATCTCTGTTCCATTTGCTCGGCAAAGGTGCTGCTTT
>CAYOTZ010000091.1:0-3841 GCA_964407035.1 uncultured Methanosarcinales archaeon
TTATCAGAAAGATTCAGCACCTTGTTATTTTTAGGGGCAAGCTTGCCAGGATGGTTATAGTAGTATTCCAATAAATGGGGCCGCGGGGATTTGAACCCCGGTTGCTAGCTTTCCATCTCACAGTCAGCTCGTTAGAGCTACCTCAATGAAACCCCGAGCTAGAGTGATAGTCCAACCTACACTACGGCCCCTTGGCATATTAAGCTTCCCAATAAACAATTATTATTTAAAGCTTACTGAGAAAGATTTAAATAAACATAGGGAGATATACAGAGATATGAAAAGGTCTCAACTCTCAACAGGCCAGATTGCATTTCTTTTTGCTTTAGTGATAATATTTCTGCTTATATTTTTTGGCACCAAGTTCATTGGCAATATAATTGACAAAACGAGAACCGCAGAGTTAAAGAAATTTAAAGAAGAGCTAAGCTCTGAGTTTACTTCAATGGCTTACGGCAAAGAAAAGGAAATAAAGTTAAAGCTACCTTCAGAAGTAACCCAACTCTGCTTTTTTGACAAGTTTAATAATGCTTCAGGTAAGCCTGCTGACTCAACAGACCCTGTGCTTATGGAATATGCATCGCAAAGCGAAAATGTGTTTCTTTTCAAAAATAATATTATAGTGTCTCACTTTAAAGTTAAGGGCTTGAGATTGGCTAACAAAAGTGTTAAGTGTTGGGTCACGCGTGGCTGGTTAACCTTAAAGCTAAAAGGTGAAGAGCTTGGCACAACCTTTGTTTCATAAAAAACTTTTTATATATATTGGGTTTCTGAGAACTAAGGGGCCCGTGGTCTAGTGGCTATGACATCGCCCTTACATCAAGCAGCTTACTGAAGCTCACTGATATAAGCTGACTTGTTGGAAAGGCGGAGGTCCCCAGTTCGAATCTGGGCGGGCCCATTATTGAAAATGCCAAACAAAGAGGAATACCAAAAGCCCTTGCTTTACATAACAGTTGTATTAATCCTTGTTCTCGTGTTTCTGGTGATAAAACCAGTGCTTAATTCATTACTATCCAGTATAATACTTGCCTATCTTTTCTACCCTTTATATAAGCTGTTACTCAAGCGCATAAAAAACAGATCAGTATCTTCTCTCATAACCATTTTTATCATTATCCTTATTCTATTTGTTCCGTTTGGTTTTGTATTAAATAGTGTAATAAAGGAGTCTTCTATTCTGTTTCAGTACTCACGCAATTTTGGTTCAAAAGAATTGTTGAAGGAGTGCGAGGACTCAAAAGAGCTTAAGTGTGAGCTAGCTAAGCTCTCAGAGCGTTTTAGTGAGGAAACATTGCCTGGCAGATACCTGAAAGATTTCTTAGCGCAGATATCACGAAAATTCTTTGAGTTGGCCTCTAATTTCCTAACAAGTATGCCAAGTAAACTCTTACAGCTTTTTGTTGTTTTCTTTAGCACTTTCATTTTACTCAAAGATGGCGAGGACATCTTTAATCAAGCTAAAAGCATAATACCTTTGAGTGATGAACACAGGAACAAGTTTATTCGGAGGTTCAAAGAGGTGAGCTATGGTGTAGTTTATGGCACTATAATAATAGCAATTGTTCAAGCACTATTGGCTATTTTAGGTTTCTGGATTTTTAGTGTTAGGGCCCCAATATTCTGGGGAATTCTGGTGTTCATAATATCAATTCTTCCTTTTGTAGCACCGCCAGTTGTTTATGTGCCTCTTGCATTGTTCAAAATACTAAACGGTATAATTACATCCTCAAGTTCTGACATATTTAATGGTGTTATGCTAATAATATGGGGCACAGTAGTGATAAGCTTGGTTGATAATCTGCTCAGGTATAAAATAACAGGGAGAATAGGTAAGGTTCATCCACTTATAGTGCTAATAGGTATTGTTGGTGGTATCCAGGTTTTCGGTATCATTGGGCTCTTTTTTGGACCTCTTGTTTTGGTATTTGCATTAACATTCTTGGAGATATATGTCAAAAAATGAAGTTCAAGATAAAGCGATTGAAGCTATACACTGGTTGGCCTTACGTGGCTGTAATGAACGAGTTAGATGCAAAACTCCTTGGACTGCATCCAATGGATAGAATACTCATAAAATCTGGCACTAAGAGTGCATATACAATACTTGATGTATCTCAGCATGGCAACACGCTAAAGAGGGGGGAGCTTGGTGTGTTTGAGGAGCTTTGGGATGCTTTACAGTGTAGCTTAGCAAATGTAGAGCCGATTAGCAAACCGAAATCTATTGAATACATAAAAAAGAAAATGGAAGGGTTTACCCTAAATGAAAAGGAAATTTTCGAAATAATAAAGGATATTACATTGAGGCGTATCTCAGATATAGAGATAACCTATTTCGTTGATTCTTTCTATATAAACGGTTTCACGAAGCAAGAAGTGATATGGCTCACAAAAGCCATGGTAAAAACAGGCGAAAAGCTGAGTTTCAAAGGCAAAGTGGCTGATAAGCACTGCGTAGGTGGCGTGCCAGGCAATAGAACCACGATGATAATTGTGCCGATAATAGCAGCTTCTGGTTTAAAAATACCAAAAACAAGCTCCAGGTCTATTACTTCACCTGCGGGGACTGCTGATACAATGGAAGTTCTAGCAGATGTGACAAAGACGAGCGATGAGATTACCAAAATAGTCAACAGGATAGGTGGCTGTATAGTATGGGGTGGTTATATTCAGCTAGCACCTGCTGATGACCAAATTATAAGGATAGAGCATCCTCTTTCAATTGATGCAGAGGGTCAATTACTTGCTTCAGTAATTGCAAAAAAGATATCTGCTGGTTCTAAGTATCTGTTGATTGATATTCCTTTTGGTATAGGCAGCAAATGCAAAACAAAGTATTCTGCAAAGCGTTTAGGTTCTGCCTTTTTAGAGTTAGCAAGTTATTTCGGACTGAGAACGCATGTTTGCTTCACATATGGAAGTGAGCCAATCGGCAATGGTATTGGTCCTGCTTTGGAAGCAATAGATGTAATGAAAGTGTTGGAAAATCACAGAGATGCACCACTTGACCTGAAAGTAAAGGCATTAACACTCGCTGGTAAGCTTTTTGAACTTACAGGTAAATCGAGAAAAGGTAAGGGGTACAGTTTCGCCAAGCAGATCCTAAAGAGCGGTAAGGCATTGAAAAAGATGAACGAGATAATTGACGCTCAGGGTAGAAAGGTAAAACACTGGAACAAAATAAAACTTGGCAAATACAAAAGGAACATTGTTGCAAAGAGGACCGGTAAGCTCAAAGGAATCGACAACCAGTCAGTATCAAAACTCGCTCGGATTCTCGGTTGTCCTGATGACAAGTATGCAGGTATTTTCCTTTACAAGCATGTCGGAGCTAAAATAAAAAAAGGAGAAAAATTGTTCACATTGTATGCTGAAGTGCCGCACAAACTCAAAGAAGGTTTAAGCTTCCTCAGACATAACAGAGTGCTAAGTTATTAGTTTTGTAGTAATTTTATGTAATTCAATGGTTTAGATAGATTACTATCGTATATTGTCGGCTCATGATGTAATATATAGCCCTCTCTTATGTTATGAAGCACGACTTCGCTTAATACCCCTTTGTCATGGAAGTTCAGTTTTTTAAGTTCCTTTAAGGACTCAAAGTAAGCTATCGCGGATAGTAGTATGTAAGCTATACATCTCTTTCTGCAGAGTCAGTTTTTACTGTTTGTTCGTTGAGTTTATCCAGCCCCAGTGCAAACATTGGTATTGGGCTTACTCTTGGTTGTGCTGTCTTCTGGTTCCTCGCCATACGGGCATAATCCCAAGCTATGAAAATGGTTTTTTCATAGGGTTCTGTCAGAATAGCTTCAAGTAGTTGCTGGGGAATTTCATTGTT
>CAYOTZ010000092.1:0-3828 GCA_964407035.1 uncultured Methanosarcinales archaeon
GCGGGGATTTGAACCCCGGACACCATGGTCTTCAGCCATGTGCTCTCCCAGGCTGAGCTACCGTCCCATAAGAGCGTTAAAATTGGATTTGATTTAAAAAACTTTTTCTATTCAACAAACCGTAAATTGGTATTAATTAACTAATTAATTTATTTCTTAATTAAATTAACTCTTTTATAGCAATTGTTGATGGACCTCGCTTACCGAACACTGGCCCATCTACTATCCTAAACCCAGCAGTTTCCATATTTTTCCTAACCCAGCCAGCACAGCTAAAAGTATTGAGCTGTGATTCACTGCCCATGTTATTGTATAAAGCTGAAAATACATCTCTGTTCCAGAGTTCAGGCACTTTGCCTGGCGAGTAAGGGTCAAAGAACACAATATCTGCCTTTTTTGCTGTTTGCTTTAAACCTTTTCTAAAGTCCATAAAAACAAGTTTTACCTTAACCCTTTCTATGCTTATAAGTTTTGTCGCAGCAAGCATTTTTATTGCCTCGTATTCCGCTTGTATCTCTTCTGGCACTTTTATCTTCTTCATGATTGAAATCACTTTGCAGTTCGATTCAAACCCGTAGATCTCTAATTCTGAATTTTCAGCTTTGTGCTCGAGCCAGTAGTGCAACAATGCTCCTGTGTTATAGCCCAAACCAAAGCAAATGTCAAACACGACCAATCTTCTTTTTCTTAAAATAAAATTACTGGCTGGCAGAACAAACCTAACGAACGCCTCTGTAAGTGCTCCAGAAGCTGTATGCATTGTCTCATTAACACTGCTATCTCTTACAGTATAGCTCCCGTCATATGTTTTCACTAAGCTTAGAGTTTTCATTTTGGCTACCTAACTGTCTTATAATGTCCTCTGCTATTTTATTGCCCAAAATGAACCTCAACTTGGCAGGGTCTGTTTTCTTCAGCTGCTTAATGCTCCTTATGTTGTTGTTGTAGAGTGCTCTTGCCCTGATCTTGCCTATCTTCTTTAATTTCAGTAATGGCACGAGTTCTTCACGCACACCATACTTTAACCTTATTCTGAGTTTCTCTATGCTTGGATTGAAGGTTGTGTTCTTTAGCACCACACCAAGCTCTTTCAGTGCATAAAGCAGCCAGTCAGCTATCTCAAGTTTGTACCTTGTTTCTCCAGGCCTTGTGTTGTACTCCTCCATAAGCACCTCGTCGTCTTTTTCGTCTATCCAGTCCATTAGCATGGCAGTGGTCTTTACTGTTGCCATAAACTCTTCGTAGTCTTCTTCAAAAAATGATGGCTCTTTTGTCAGTAGCTCGTCTTCATGCAACCCCAAAAACTCTTGATACTTATCAAACTCTTTTGCTCTCGGCTTTAACAATGGCCTCAACTCCAAACAAGAGCATATAAGCTGGAGAAGTGAAAATTCGGTAACTGTGACGCTTTTGGCTCTATCAAGTCCCTCTACAAGTAGATGTGCTGTTAAAGGGTCGAGATAGAGTTCACTAATACGCTTGCCCAATCTTGTTACTCTTAGCACTTTCTTATTGTAATCTGTACCTGATATGAAATTTGCGTTATCTCTCTTAAGGAAACCCCAATCAATCAGTTTCTCTTTTATTCTCATTAGAGTCATCTTTAAGCTTTCTATGTCCTCGTACTGCATTGCCCAAAAGGTTTTTGAGAAAAACTCAACAAGTTCTTCTTCATTACCCACAACATTCGTGGCTATCAAACTTAGAAGGTAAGTCCTCAACACAGGCTCAACTGCGAGCTTTGAGAACACCGGCTCTGGCTCTGCATTTATGAAGTTGTCTGCTATTTCTTGAATTTCACTCTCTCTGTGAGCAATCACAATCGCCTCACCAAACTCCTCTTTACCGGGCCTGCCAGCCCTGCCTGCAGCCTGGTGGTACTCTAAAATTGGAATGAATTCCAGTCCATGCCTACCGTATCTTCTCAGGTCTCGAATTATACTTCGAAATGCAGGCAGGTCCATTCCGGCTGCCATTGTAGTTGTGCAGCATATAATTTTCAGTGTGCCATTTCTGAATGCATCTTCAACAAGCTCACGTTGCTTGGCATGTAGTCCAGCGTGATGAAAAGCTACTCCTTTGGTAATACATTTGGCTAGGCGCTGACACTGTTTTGTTGGCTTTGGTAGTGCAGTAAGAATACCATGAACAAGCTTTTCATTGCTGTTTTGCTTTACATACTCTGCAATTTTTTCTGCACAGTGTTCAGCTGACCTTTTCGTGTTGACAAAAACTAAAGCTTGCTTACCTATCTTAATTGTATCGAGGGCGAGGTCTATTACAGGATCTCCAGAAATTTTGTCTATTTTCTTTATCACAAAAACAAGTAAATAGAATAAGAAATAAAAGGTTTACTCAATCTTTACTTCAGGTGGCCTATTCACATCATTCACTATTATCTTTACTTTTTGAGATGAACTTGATCCCTTATTGTCTGTTGCTGTTACTGTAACAATGTATGTTCCAGCGTCATCATAGCCTGTCTGCTTCTCTGCCGAGGTCATCCAGCCGGAATACGTGATTGTGAACGGGTCCCCATCAGGATCGATAACTATGGGCTGTATCTTAACTGTTTCCCCTTCATTCACTACAATGTCTGACATTCTTTGTATGACTGGTGGCTGGTTCTTTGGCTCTACTGTGATGCTGACATTCTTGCTTACCACTGCTATCCCGTCAGTTGCAGTAACCTTAACTTGATAAGTGTCTGCATCCCCTTCTGTTGTCTGCCAATTACCGTTCTCGTCAAGCGGCGGGCTAAAACTGAGTTTTACCGAGTCTCCGTCAGGATCAATGACTTTTGGTTTAAGCTGTATGAGTTCACCTTCTACGACTCTTATTGCTGGTATATCCTCAATAACAGGAGGTCGATTAACATTTACAACATTTACCTTTACATCCTTGGCTACTGTGTTTACACCATCAGAGGCAATTACAGTGACAATATAGCTTCCGGCATCTTCATATGTTGTTGTAAAATTATCCTGAGTCATCCAGCCAGTGTAAGTTACAGAAACAGAGTCATTGTCAGGGTCTGTAATCACTGGTGCTAAGTGGACTGTTTGGCCCTCCATTACTGTAATCTCATTATCTATTTTAATTACAGGTGGTCTGTTCTTTGGCTCTATTATCATCAGTACTTCTTTGCTCACATTTGTCTTTCCATCTGACACAGTAATGTTGACTCTGTAAGTGCCAGCATCACCAACCTTGGTTTGCCACTTTCCATTTTCGTCGAGAGGTGGACTATAGTATATAGTGAGCAGGTCGTTGTCTGGGTCTATTGCTTTTACTGTTAGCTCAACCAGGTCCCCTTCTGTGAATTTTTTAACAGGTATGCCTGTTTCACCCGGTTTTGCCTCGATTGTAGTGGGTGTTTGCGTTGTGGTTGTTTCTTTGATTGTTGTCTCTTCAACAACTGTCTTGTTCTCCACTTCTGTCACGACTTCTCCAGTCGGAGTCTTGTTTTCTTCTTCGATAACAACAAGAGCAGGCTCTTGGGTAGCATTTGTTGCGTTCTCTTCACTCTCGTTGAAGAAGGAGACATAAACGCCTGTTTCATTCGTCGGTTGCTTGGTAGTACAACCAAACATTAATAGCACAATTAAAACTAAGCTGCCTACAAATAAGCTTTTGCTTTTCATTACCTCCACCTCGTTTTAAACTAATGTATAGTTGCAAGTACTTGTTATTATTCCTAAATAGAAAACTTATATATAAAACTTGTTGTGATTTTCTATATATTTAATTAATCAACTCAATAGCTATTAGAATTAAGTTTGGATTTATTGCAATAATGAGAGTGGGCCCGCGGGGATTTGAACCCCG
>CAYOTZ010000093.1:0-2076 GCA_964407035.1 uncultured Methanosarcinales archaeon
TCCTGTTTCAGTTGAGATGAATATTGTTATGGACAGGCCTGAGTACTGCCCTCTTAAGCTAAAAACTGTTCCAAAAGAAGTGCAGGGCGGTAGCTTTTTGCCTGTAATGGAGAACTTTGAATATTCCTCTGCATACATTGAATTCTTGGAGAGATTTGCACATTTTGCAGGACAGGACCCGGGTAATGTATGTCTGCAAAACCCGCTCAAGATAAAACAATCTGAGGAATACCTGGCAGAAGAGCATAGGGTATTATCCAATCTGCTTTGGGTAACACACAGAAAGTAGAGTGCAAAATTATTTAAATCTAGGGTTACTACTATGTTGAATATGAATACAGTTAAGGCATGTTCATAGGTTTATTTTTAGGACATGCTTACTTGTTTATAGGGTGATTTCTATGGAGGTTGTTAAAGACATAAAATGGAAGAAGGGCATAAGGCTCAAGGATTTTGTAGCTCAGCTTGCTAATACAGGTTATCAGGCAGTAGAGATAGGCAGGGCTACTGATGTCATAGTGAAGATGAAGCGTGACAAAGCCAAGATTTTTGTTACATTTACTTCAAATATGATGACCTCTGGCTTACGTGGTTTTTTTGCTCAGCTGGTAAAGCTAAAGATGGTGAATGTTATCATAACAACTGTGGGTGGCATAGAAGAGGACATAATGAGAGCAACTGGCGAAAAGTTCATCATAAGCAGCTTCAATGCAGACGATGTTGAGTTATATGAAAAGGGGCTTAACAGGATTGGCAACTTGCTTGTGTCTAACGATAGTTATGCTAGGTTTGAAGACACACTCACACAGATGTTGAAGAAAATTTATGAAAAGAAGAAGAGGATAAAGCCCTCTGAACTGTTCAAGGAAATAGGGTGTATGCTGAAAGACAAGGATTCATTGCTCTATCAGGCAGCCAGAAATAATGTGCCGTTGTTCTGCCCAGCTGTGACAGACGGGGCTTTTGGTTTTCATCTGTTCTTTTTCCAACAGAATCATGATGATTTTATAGTGGATGTGGTAAAAGATTTTAATGATATGCTAACCTGCACCTCTTATGATGAAAGAAAGGGCATAATAGCACTTGGTGGCGGCGTTTCAAAGCACTATGCGATTTTGATAACACTCATTAACGGCGGGTTTGATTACGGAGTGTATATTACCTCACAAACACCTTACGACGGCAGCATGTCCGGAGCAACAACAGACGAGGCAAAGAGCTGGGGCAAGATAAAGGACAATGCAGACGCTGTTACTGTTATCGGTGATGCCACTGTTTATTTTCCACTTGTCATGATGAGGGCTCTGGAAGAGTTGTCAGAGGAAGGTTTGATTAAAAATGGGTAAGCCGAGATTTCTGCTGAGCAGGAGCAAGGTTTTTGAGCAGTACAACAAGCTCAAGAAACTCGGTGTTGATGTGAGCTACAGCGTAAAGACCAATATGGATGTAGCCAAGATACTTGAGCAGGAGACAGATTGCATGTTCAGTATCCATAATCCACGCAACCTTGGCTTTGTTAACAACCTGAGCAGGGTATGGTTCTTTCCTCAGGGTTGGACAAAAGCAGATGTAAAAAACTTGATAGCTGTAGGCTTACGCAACTTTGTTGTTGATAATGAAAACGACCTCAATAAGCTTGTTAATGTAATAGAAGAGGAAAAGATTAAGATTAATCTGCTTCTGAGAATGAGGTTGCGTGAACACACAATATTTACTGGCAGGTCTTTCGTGTTCGGTATGCCAGCCAAGCTTGTTGACCAGCTTGTAGTTGAACTGTCCAAGTCGGCTTACATAGGGCAGCTTGGCGTGCACTTTCACAGAAAAACTCAGAATGTTTCTGAGTGGAGATTAAAAGAGGAACTCGAGTATTCGTTGTCAAAGGAAACCTTAAAGCTTATTAATATTGTTAATATGGGCGGTGGCTTCCCTGCTGATTACAAGAACACTTCTGCAGAGGTTATGAAGAGAGTGTTTGATGAGATAAAAAAGCTTCTGCATTGGTTGGGCAGCTGCGATATAAAGCTGATTGCTGAGCCGGGCCGCTTTATTGCTGCTCCTGCTGCTAAACTCGAAGTT
>CAYOTZ010000093.1:2086-3824 GCA_964407035.1 uncultured Methanosarcinales archaeon
CGAGAACAATATTGTGGTGAACTGCTCTGTCTACAGCGCTGCAATGGACTCACTGGTTGTGCCCATCAAGCTGCTTGTTGAGGGTGAGCTTGAAGAAGGCGAGGGTAGGCCGTATGTTATCAAGGGTATATCACCAGATAGCATGGACATATTCCGCTACAGGGTGTATCTTGACAACCCAAAGGTTGGCGACAAGCTTGTCTTCTTGAACGCAGGTGCATACAACTATTACTGCGATTTATGTAACTATGAGAAACCAAAAACAGTTGTTGTTGATTAAAAATTCTTTCTGTTAGTATTTCAAAAGATATTTAAAGATGGCTTGATTTTTGGTTCTATATAGCGGGGTAGGGCAGTCAGGAGTGCCCGTCGGGCTCATAACCCGGAGGTCGGAGGTTCAAATCCTCTCCCCGCTATCAACCATCTGGTTTTATAAACGAGATAACTAACATAGAGAAAAGATTATTTTGGTACCGGCTTTATAAATTAACACATTTATAGCAAAGATTAAGCGTAACATTTCGACGAGAGCACATCGTTGTTAAACTTCCAAACTCCAATGGTTTAACAAGAACTAGTTAGTATGGTGTGAAAAGTTAAACGAGTTTAAGTCCCTGAATGGCTTATGCCTTTGCTCTGCTTTTAACTTGCTATTGTTCTTTTCAAAGAATTGATTTAGAATTTAATTAATTTAACTTTTTAATAATTTATTTAATTAATAATCATATCTTGCAGTATCTGTAGAAAAGCCGAATTAACCAGCCACCAATGGTTCAGAACTCAGCAATCTGCTCAGCTCGTTGCTCAAACCTTTCTTGTGCCCAGCACCAACAATAGCAAGAATCTTTGCTTCTGGCTCCCTCAAGCTCAGCTCAACCAGGTTCCTTGCCATGATCCTGTTTCTCTCTTCAACAAGTGTGTAATATGTAGCTGGATACCTCTGCTTCAGTGGCGCTATGAGCTTTTCAATCAACTCGTCAGTTGGCACTCTGCTAAGGTCTATTCTCTCTAAGCCCATTTTCTTCATCATTTTCTTTCCAAAGAAAACAGCTTTTAGAATATCAAGCATGAAGTTCAGCTTCTCGCGCCACCTAATCCTCGCAGACAGTTTTCTCAGTGTTACCCTTATATCCTGATCGATAAGTGCAATCTTTATGTTATACTTACTTGCCAGTTTCACTGCGAGCTTCATCTCTGCACCTGGTGATATGCCCACTGCCCTGCCTAAATGCCTCTGCAGCCAGGAGCCGAGTATGTAAAAGAGATAACCCTTTAGGCCAAGCTCTGTTATAGCGACTCTGCTGCTGCCTTGCCTCTTTGTTGTCAGTGCATAGAAACGGTTTCTGTCAAGCTCTAATGCAAGTATGTCAGGCTTCTCAGCAGTGATTGCAGCTTTTACTTCTTCTATGCTCTGTTTAGCAATGTGCGATGTGCCTATTATTTTTATCATTTTAAACAAGCTCAGAGCGCTCCCGCCGGGATTCCTGCTTTCCTGCCTGTATAGCAGAAAAGTTTCGAACCCGGGCCACAACCTTTCTGCTGAAAAGCAACCGCAGGGTTGCATCCTATCCGACTAGACTACGGGAGCTTTTCCCTGAGCTTCTCAGAATAGTGTTTGAGATTGTTTTTATAAATATTTTTGTAGCGAAAGGCGAGAGTATGCTCTATATACGGAAGATGCTTTATGGTTAGCTTGGAACCAGCCATGAGTTTGAACCTCAGCTTGCTCTCGTGGCCA
>CAYOTZ010000094.1:0-1547 GCA_964407035.1 uncultured Methanosarcinales archaeon
TGTAAGAAAGCAGTTTAAGCAACCATTGTTCGGAATAGCAGAATCCAATATCAGGAGGCAGCTCAGGCGACTGAGAGAGCTTTATCTCGTAGAGAAAATAAAAACAAAATACAGGCTCACAGAGAACAGCACCCTTACAGAAATATTCTCAGAAAAGATAGAAAACTTCATCCTAGCGACTATAATAAACAGGGTAAAAGAATACATGAAAGAGGCAGATGAACGTTTCAAACTGGTTCGAGTTTCTAAAGAGTAGTAAATTTTCAGACGAGAATTCGTCGGTAAAATAGTAAAATTTATATATATCATATTCATTTGAAATGATTGGGGTGGATTTTACAGAGAGTAAAATCGTCCCTAAAATCAAAAGGAGGGTGGATTAAATGGCAGAAAAAGTTAAGAAAGCTGGAGTAAAGAAAGAAGACGGTTGGCTCTATTTTGTCGACAAGGACGGTGATATTTCGAGAGTTCAGATGGCTAGAGGTGGCGGCAAGAGCGGCTCAAAGAGAAAAGAGAAAATCGCCAGGCTCGGAATAAGGAAAGAGCCAGGATACCTTTATTTCGTGGATAAGAACGGTGATGTTTCAAGAGCTAAGATGGCAAGAGGTAGATAAATCCTTCATATTTTCTCTTTTTTATGTTTGATACATATGAACCTGCTGAAGATTCATATCTTATTCTAAAGCATATAAAGGACTATGCTAAGGGCAAGAGGGTTCTTGACATGGGCACTGGCTCTGGGATTCTGCTATTAGAAGCCCAAAAATATGCTAAGAGTGTTACAGGTGTTGACATAAACAAACAGGCAATACAAGCTCTGAGGAAAAAGCACAGGGTAAAGCTAATAGTATCAAACCTTTTTGAAAATGTTAAGGGCAAGTTTGAGGTTATACTGTTCAACCCGCCATACCTGCCTTCTGAACAGCCAGACGATATAGCTCTGGATGGTGGCAAACATGGCTATGAGATAATTCTTAGGTTTCTCAAACAGGCAAGGCATTACCTGGCCAAGAAAGGGGTTATACTGCTTGTCTTCAGCTCGCTTAGCAACAGGGCAAGGATCGACAGAGGGCTAAGCTTGCTGGGCTACAAGCACAGGTTGGTAGAAATGAAAAAACTTTTCTTTGAGGAGTTATACCTATATGAGATAAAGAGAGATGATTAACGGCAAACTTATTGGAAAGGGCAAACGCTCGTTCGTCTATTCAGTTAAACTGAACAACAGAATGGTTGCTGTTAAGATTCAAAGAGAAGATACTGCTGCCCAGAACATATGCGAGAAGGAATACCGGGTGCTGAAAGAGTTGAACAGGCACAATATAGGCCCAAAAGTAATAAAACTAAAGCAAAATATGTTGTTCATGGAGCACATTGAAGGTGAGAGAATAACCGAGTTCATAAACAAAAAAGGCAGAGAGGAAATACTAAAGATTTTTGAAAAGCTGTTGAAAAAGCTGAGAAAACTTGATATTCTTGGCTACAGCAAGAAGGAACTTACCAACCCACACAAGCACATAATCATAAGCAGTGGGGAACCAAGATTAATA
>CAYOTZ010000094.1:1557-3808 GCA_964407035.1 uncultured Methanosarcinales archaeon
GAGATGCACCAAAACAGAGAAACCAAATAACATAACCCAGTTTATTAGTTTTTTGACAAAATCAAACATAGCAGAAACATTACTGAAAAAGAGGATATTTCTTAACAAGAAAAGGCTTAGGTTGCTCTCAGCAAGATACAAGCGCAGCCAGAGCGACAAGTGTTTCAAGGCAATATTAAGGCATGTTTGCCAACAAGAATTCAGTCAGAGGGTTTACTGTGTTACTGCATTAATACCCGAAGGCAAGGTGGCAACATACAAGCAGATTGCAGATTGTCTAAATACAAGAGGTTACAGGGCTGTTGGCAATGCACTCAACAAGAATCCTCACTCACCTTTTTTGCCTTGCCACAGGGTTATTCCAAGCAGCGGCGAGCTTGGTAATTTCTCAAAAGGTATAGCTAAAAAACTCGAACTGTTGAAAAAGGAAGGTGTTGAGATAAAGAACAATAGGATTGACAAGAGATTTATTGTTGCTGGGATTGATTCTTGCGACTCTTGTTGATTTCTTCTTCAAGGTTCAGAATTTCTACAAGCTCCTTGTATCTATTCCTTATTGTTACTTCAGTCACGCCAGCCACATCTGCTACCTCACGCTGGGTCCTTTTCTCGCCATTTATCAGTGAGGCAATATAAAGAGCAGCAGCAGCTATGCCTGTAGGTCCTCTGCCAGAAGTGAGTTCGTTTAATCGTGCCCGCTCGAGAATTTTTATCGCTTTGGAATGGGTTTCTGGAGAAAGAGTAAGGGTTGAGGAGAAGCGGGCCATATAATCAATTGGATTGCTCGGCAGAATTTTAACATTCAACTCTCTTGTTATAAACCTGTATGTCCTACCTATTTCCTTTTTGTCAATATTGGATGCTTCTGCCATCTCATCTAGAGTTCTTGGCACTTCATTCCTCCTGCAAGCAGCGTACAAAGCACCAGCAACAACACTCTCCATGCTCCTGCCGCGAACTAGGCCACGCTGGACAGCAAGGGTGTATATCCTGCTAGCTTCCTCCTCTACAGATTTGGGTAGCTTGAGAATAGAAGAAACACGCTTAAGCTCAGCCAGAGCCATTTTGAGGTTGCGCTCAATAGCCGTAGATATCCTGTACTGCCAGCGCCTCAGCCGTGTAAATTTGTTCCTGTTCTTTGAGCTAAACTTGCTCAGGTCATGCTCAAAGCCGATCTCAGTGCCCAAGCCCCTGTCAAACTGTGTATAGGTCATTGGCGCTCCAGCCCTTCGTCTTGAAATTGACTCAGAATCAAGCTCACGCCATTCCTGGCCAAAGTCAATCATCTTGTCTTCAATAACCAAGCCACACTCGCGGCAGATTACCTCCCCGGTTTCCTTGTTCCAAAATAGATCTATAGAATTACACTCTGGACATTTTTTTATATATTCATTCATCCCATGCACCCGAGCCTGTGGACGCCACCAAAATAAAAGTAGTATCAAAAAATTTAAAAAGCTTTTGGTTATTTTTCGTCAGAAAGGCATAACTATAACTAAGCAGTAATTAAAATTTACCTGTACATGACCTTTGAAACACCTGACTCCTTGGTGACATATAGCACCTTCTCCACAAAGCTCTCAATCTTGGGCTCGTGTGAAACGATTATTATCTGTTTCATGCTCAGCTCATCTATAATTTTGCGGACATTATCCAGCTGCTCAGATGAGAAGCCATCTGTTGGTTCGTCCAGAATTATTATATTCTTTGTTTTTATATTAGATGTTATGTCGTTGATTACCTTGTTTAGTGCCAAGCGATAAGCAAGAGCAACGCTTGTTCTTTCCCCTCCTGATAAGTGCTCAACTGGGGTCTCGTAACCGTTCTGTATTACAATGGGAGAAAAATCCTCACCAAGCCGAACCTGCAGCTCTGGAACCTCTATCAGCATATTGAACCATGCAACAAAAAGCTCATTGAATTCATTGTAGATTGCCATCATCACATGACGCTCAATATTGCTCATCAAAGGTATAAAGAAATCTTTCAGCCACTGGACAAGTTTCTTGTTGAACTCGATATTCTTTCTCAACTTCTCAAGCTCGTTTAGCTCCTCGTTTGTTTTGTTCAGCTCTTTTTCCATGTTGCTAAGGTTGCTTTTTAGTGCTGTGAGCACGACAAGCGCTTGCTTGTTGCATTCCCTTTCTGCTTCCAGCTCTCTTTTCAAAGTATTGTACTCAAGGTCAATTTTCTCTTTTGGTTGTAGTTTTACATTAAGTGTTTCAAGCTCCTGCTGGATTGATTCTGATTT
>CAYOTZ010000095.1:0-3750 GCA_964407035.1 uncultured Methanosarcinales archaeon
GCTGGCTGCCACTCGGTAACCAGTTACAACCGTCACAGCACGCACCTGAACTGCAAGGGCAGATTGTAGTTGTTGTAATAGATGTAGTGGATGTTGTGATAGTGCTGCTCGTAGTAGTCAAGCATCTGCCTGAAGAACAACCATAACTACAATAATAAGCATAACTATCACAATAACTGCCACTGCAGTGGTACTCGTAAAGATAACTGCCACTGCAGTAATCATAATATGTGCCATATGAATCCTGACAGTAACCATAAGTGTAATAACTATAACCATAATCACTGTCATAACAAGAAAGTATTGTGGTGGTAGTACTAGTTGATGGACAACCTTGTACTGTTATTGTATAACTCTGTTTGCTACCCCAACATGAATAAGGGTCATTTGTGCAGCCCACCGCCTCAAATGTTACATAGGATGTAGTGCAGTAAAAATCATCAACCTCAAATGTTCGAGTGCAAGTAACTTGGTAGCTGTTACCAGTGCACTCTGGAGAGTAGGGGGCTGAGGCTAAAGGACCAAACAGAACTTGAATTCTGTGACGAGAACCATCATCAAACCACACATTCACTTGTGCTGGCCAATACAGATTTATATCTCCATCAGGGTCAACTATCTTCAAAGTATGGGAATACTGTTGTCCATAAATGAAATAAGTGTCGTGGGTTACCCAAGAAGCACTGGGGTCTGCACTTACATTCTTTATAAAGAAGAATAAGATAAGTAAAGGCAATAGGCAACCTCTTTTCATAATACTTCTTTACTTTCCATAGTATATAAAAGTTTTCTGAAAATCGCAAAAATATTTAAACAAGCTTGTTTTTGCGTATTGCCATGATAAACACATCATGGATTCTATTGTTGTTATGAATTAGATTTCTGTCTTGAGGTGTTTCAAAAATGGTGGACCACAAAAAAATCGCTGAGAAATGGCAGAAAGAATGGGAGAAGGCAGGCATATTTAAAACACCGAAAAAGCCCAGAAAGAAGTTCTACTGTCTTGAGATGTTCCCTTATACATCTGGCAAACTACATATGGGACACCTGCGCAACTATTCCATAGGCGACGCAATTGCAAGATTCAAAAGAATGCAGGGTTATGACGTGCTTTATCCTATGGGATTTGACGCCTTTGGCTTGCCTGCAGAAAATACTGCTATCCAGCAGGTCATTAATCCAAAGGAGTGGACATTGACCAATGTGAAGAGGATAAAAGAACAGATGCACGAGCTCGGATTCAGCTATGACTGGTCAAGAGAGGTTATAACCTGCGAACCTGAATACTACAAATGGAACCAATGGCTTTTCCTCAAGATGTACAAAATGGGCCTAGCATACAAGAAGAAAGCACCAGTTAACTGGTGCCCAAAGTGCAACACTGTACTTGCCAACGAGCAGGTTACTCAAGGTAAGTGTTGGCGCTGCGAAACAAAAGTAACACAAAAGATGCTCAACCAATGGTTCTTTAAGATTACTGCCTATGCTGACGAGCTGCTTGAGGGTATAAAACAGCTTGAGGGCTGGCCCCTTCGCGTCAGAATAATGCAGCAGAACTGGATAGGTAAGAGCCACGGCACTGAAATATATTTCAGAATAAAGGGCAGTAAAAAAGTAATCTCAACATTCACAACAAGGCCAGACACACTGTTCGGCGTTACCTATTTAGTGCTCGCACCAGAGCATCCCTTAGTAGAGGAGCTAACAAAAGGGACAGATTATGAAGCTAAAGTAAAGCAATTCGTTGAGAAAGTAAAGAAAAAGAGCTTGATAGACAGAAAAGACGAAACAAAATCAAAGGATGGGATGTTCATCGGCAGGTATGTAATCAACCCGGTGACAGGAAAGGATTGCCCGATCTATATTGCGGACTACGCTATACTTGAATATGGCACAGGCGCTGTTATGTGCGTTCCAGCTCATGACCAGCGTGACTTTGAGTTTGCAAAAAAGCACAAACTACCGATAAAGGTAGTAATACAACCGCATGCCTATGAACTTAATCCAGAACATATGTCAAGAGCCTACACAGAGGACGGGATATTGGTGAATTCGGAACAGTTCAATGGGATGAACAACAGGGACGCTATAGACGAAATCTCCAAATTCCTGGAAAAGAAGGGTTGGGGCAAGAGGGCTGTGCACTACAAGCTTCGTGACTGGCTCATATCAAGGCAGAGATACTGGGGGACACCAATACCTATCGTTTACTGTAAAAAGTGCGGCACAGTCCCTGTACCAGAAGAACAGCTGCCAGTAAAACTACCAGAAGATGTTAGCTTTACAGGTAAGGGCAATCCATTAGCAACCTCAAAAAGCTTTGTCAATACTAAATGCCCCAAATGTGGTGGCCCTGCTAAAAAGGAGACAGACACAATGGACACTTTTGTGGATTCATCCTGGTACTTCTTCAGATATTGCTCACCCAGATACGACAAAGGAATGTTTGACAAGAGAGAGGTTAAAAAATGGTTGCCTGTGGACCAGTACATAGGCGGTATAGAACACGCAATTCTCCACTTGCTCTACGCAAGGTTCATATGTAGGGTATTACGCGATGTTAAACTGATAGACATATCCGAACCTTTCAAACGCCTTCTTGGCCAGGGGATGGTGATAAAAGACGGTGCCAAGATGTCCAAAAGTAAAGGTAATGTTGTAGAGCCAAAGCCAATAGTAAACAAGTACGGACCAGACACAGCAAGGTTTTTCATACTGTTCGCAGCACTGCCTGAAAAAGAGCTTGACTGGAGTGATACCGGCGTGGAAGGTGTTTACCGCTTTATCAATCGCTTGTATACTCTTGTTGAAGAGCCGCTACCAAAACAGCTTAAAAGTATCGAGCTAACCAGTGAAGACAGATACATACTGAGCAGGGTTACAAGGTTAATAAGCAAAGCAACAAAGCACACAGAGCGCTACGAGTTTTCCTTGGCTTTGACAGAGTTAATGAACTTCGCCAATGAGCTTCTCATATACAAGAAGCAGAACAGCAACAACTCAGTGCTCGGGTACTGCATAAGAAAACTCTGCTTGATGTTAGCCCCGTATATACCGCATACAGCAGAGGAGTTATGGCACCGCGTTGGTGAAAAGGAGCTTATTGCAAAAAAAGCATGGCCCAAGCCAGAGAGCAAATGGTTGGACGAAGAGGCAGAGGCAGCTCACGAGCTCAAGGAAAGAGTGAAAGAGGATATAAAGGCGATTTCAGAGTTGGTGAAACTCAAGAAGATAAGCCGGATAAAACTATTCGTGGCTGCTGACTGGAAGTTCAAGGCATACATATTGCTGAAGGGGTTAAAAGTGGAACAGCTTGGCAATGCAATGAGCCAACTTATGAAGCACAAAGAGTTGAAACAGTTCGGCAAAGATTTGAGTAAGCTTGTCCAAAAGGTTGTTCAGAAGCCAGCAACACTGCAGGCAGTGGTTCTGGATAAGGACAGCGAGCTTAAGGCATTGAGCGAACTGGCAGAGCAGTTCCAAAAAGAGTTAGGTTGCAAAGCAGAGATAATAATAGAGGAAGAAGCAAAAGAAGAAAAGGCGAGAAACGCACTGCCAGGCAAGCCAGCAATTCTGCTTGAGTGAGAATAAAAGGGCAGGCGCGCCTCTTATCAGCTCATAGCCAAGCCAGTAGCCACCCTTAACCATTCTCAACCCCGCTACCCTCCAAGCACGATTCTTAGGAGTTAGAGCTGCTCCATTCCTGGCCTGACTCGGTTCCTCCAGAGAACCGCCCTGAAGGACAAGGCA
>CAYOTZ010000096.1:0-3734 GCA_964407035.1 uncultured Methanosarcinales archaeon
TTTAGTTCATCTGTATCCTCTTGAAAATTCCTATAAAAGTGTATAAGATACCCCTTCTTGAATCTTTTTCCTTCGTCTTTTTTGTACCTTTGTAATTTCTTGAAGTCTTTAATCAATTCTTCTTTCATCTTTTGTTTAAAGTCTGTATCTTGCTTAATCTCAATATAGCTTGCTTTACCATTTTTGTGTATGATAAATATGTCGGGATACTTACCAAATTTTTTAGGGTTAAGAAGAATTATGTCATCTAACTTCTGTTTTCCTTTTATATTCCTCAAGTGGAAATAAAGAATGCATCGGAAATCTTCTTCTTTGCTTGCTAATCCTTGAAGGAAATCAAAATAAGTTAATTCTGCGGCTTGGTAAATTTGGGTTTCATTTACTATATTATTTGTTTTAACCATTTTTACCTCCTATTCTTTTCTTTATTCTTTTAATTCTTTTTTCTACCAGCTTTCGCCCATTTGAAATCCAGTTGAGGCGTAGTCTTATGTACTCCTTAGCGTCTGTGTCCCATTCCTCAAGCATCATCTTTTTGAATTCATCATCTCCATATATCTTAGCAACACCTCTGTTAATGAACACTTGCTTCTCTTTTCTTGAAGAATCATCAATTGGTTTTGTGTAAACTATCTTCAATACTTCCAGTTTCTTAACTGCTTTGAGTGTGGCACTGTACTGCTTGCTTGTTCTTCGCAGCAACCTGTTGAGCTGGTAGATGCTTGGGTTATTGCCTTGACACTCTTCCAAATACAGCACAATCAACAACTCACTAACCTTGGGTGTCCAGATATAGCTGTATAACCTCTCATTGAATTCCCTGTGAGTAATTTGCTTTCTATCCGTCTTTCTCTTGAACAAGTGCCAATGTTTCAAGTAGTATTCTAGTGAAGTGTAAATTAAATCTATCTCACCTTCAACATAGTCCCTAATCACTAACTTAACATCTTCCTTGTTCTCAATAAACTCGAGCAAACCCCCCATTCAAATATTCCTTAGGGAGCTATGTATTTAAAATTTGTGCGAAACTCAGGAATATATTCCTAAAAATTGCGTAAATAAATTAAAGGAAAAGTTATTATGAGACCTGTATGGAAACGCCTTTGATTTCCATTGCTCTAGTTGAAGGAGATAAAGACATAGTAGATTATTTCAATGAGAATAAGATTAGGGGTTGTAAAGTTGTTGAGATACACGACGAAAAAGACCTTAAGAAGCTAGTAAATGCTGATCTGGTTTTTCTATTGTATGATAAGCTTAACAAACCCCTTAAAGAGCAGATAAAGAGCTACAACTGGCATCTCCTTGTAGGGGTATCACAACACCCTGAACCAATTTTTACGAGCTTCATTAGAGCAAGCCCAGAAGAAGCCCCCAGACTTATAAACCAATTGATAGAGTGTGTAACTATCCCTTGCTTGACAGGGTTGGACTTTGCTGACATTCACAAGCTCTTTTCAATTAGCCCCATACTTGAAGTAAGGAGCTATAAGGGAAAGAATATTAAGGATATTCTAGACCAAATCAAATACAAGAAGCTAAAAGCTTGCATGTTCATTCTTTCTGGCGACAAGAAATTAAACCTTGAGAGCATTCTAAAAGTGGGAAAACTTCTTGACCAAATTTCTGAGTTCGTGGTTTATGGTTCAAGGATTGATAGGAGCTTAAATGACCTCGAATTGACAATATTTGCTGGAATCTTCACTCAGAAATAATAAATCTTATCGGCATTAAGCCCCTTCTTACTCATTATGAGGCCCAATGAGCTATATGAGTTTATTAGAGAGTTGAACAAAGAGGGATGGGAATATGCAGGAATGGAAGTAACCTACGAGACAGGAGAAGGCAAAACAATGACAAGAGTGGGTTTTATAAGTCCTTGGAAGTTCTCCCAGATGCAGCCCCATTCACTCAAATTAGAGCTTTATCTTTTCCCTTGATAGAATTCTTCATTCTTTAACATAATTAGCTCCATGATTTAGGAATAAAATTACTACCAGTAATAACACACATAAACTATAAATACTGTGGCTTCTTATCAAGCTCTTGGGGGTTAGATGATAATAAAACGCTTAAAGCTTAAAAATATACGAAGTTATAGAGAGGAAGTCATAGAATTTCCTTTAGGCACTGTCATGCTTGCTGGGGATGTAGGGGCAGGCAAGACCACATTGCTTCTTGCAATAGAATTCGCCCTTTTCGGGATAAAATCAGGTGAGTTGTCTGGCGAGGCACTTCTTAGGCATGGTGCATCTCAGGGTTCAGTGGAGCTGGATTTCCAAATTGCCAACAAGCATTACAAAATCGTTAGAACACTAAAACGAAAATCAGGCAAAGTGAGACAGGACAGAGGTTATTTGGTGCACAACAATACAAGGTCAGACATGACAGCAACAGAACTCAAGTCCTTCATCATAGAACTTCTTGGCTACCCACCAGAACTTGTTACCACCCATCGCTCCATGATTTATAGGTACACTGTATACACACCTCAGGAAGAGATGAAGCGAATAATCACAGAGGACAGCGAAACGCGGCTTACAATACTCAGAAAGATCTTTAACATAGACAAGTACAAACAGGTAAAAGAGAATGCTGAACTTGTAATAAGAGAGCTAAGACGCGAGAGCAAATTGAGGAGCAGCGAACTTAACAAAGCTGTTCAGCTCAAGGCAAGGGTAGAGCAACTTGAAAAGAGCATTTCAGAACTGAAGCAAAAGATAAAACTGGCTCAGCGAGATTATGAAAAAAGCGAAAAGACCCTAAAAGAAAATGAAAAGAGCTTCAAAGCAAAGGAAGAGCAGCTAAAGAAGCTTAGAGAACTCGAGGCAAGTTTCAAGCTGAAGAGCCAGCTTCTCGAGACAACAGAAAACGAAAAGGCAAGACTCAAACAGCAGATAATGAACAACAAGATGAAGCTAAACAGGATCAAGGAGGAATACAACCAAATAAAGATACCAGAGCAAAAGAAAACATTGTCAGAGGTAGCCAAAGAAAGGATTGCCAAGGAGCAGCTTGTTGATCAGCTGAAAAAGAAGAAGAATATCATAGAAACGAGCATGGCTCATGAAATAGAAACAATTAACACCCTGAAGCAGGAGATATCAAGACTGGAATCACAGCTGTCACAGCTTGGAGAGATGGAGAAAAAATCAGAGCAGCTTGAAGAACTCAACAGGGAACTACACAAGCTTGACGGGTTGGTAAAAAACCTAAACCTCCGGATTTCAGAGAAGAAACATGATTTGGGCAAGTGCGAGGCACAAATAGACGAAAACAAGAGAATACTCTCTTTATTGGGCAACAGAAAGCAGTGTCCAGTTTGCGGTTCGAAACTCACAGAAGAACATAGAGTAGAGCTTCTGAAGAAGTTAAACAATGAGCTTGAGGTGATAAGCTCAAGAAAGATAGAAATAACTGAGCATTTAAGAAAGCTCAGTCATGAGCTATCACAAGCAGACAATCAGCAGGCAACACTAAAACAGCAACAGAAAAAGCTATCAGAAGAAATTAGTAAGCTTATGGCAGGCAAGCAGCTTGAGAAAGAGTTTCAGCTAAAAAAAGAACAGCTTTCAGCTTCAGCAAAAAGATTAAAACAGCTTGAAAACGAGTTACATGCATTACCTGACATTCTCGAGCAAGAGCAGCAACTAAAGCAACTTCTCGAGACAGAAAAGCAGCTTGAGAAACTTGAGCTTCTGAAAACCCAAAAAAGGAACTTAAAAAAGCAGTTT
>CAYOTZ010000097.1:0-3663 GCA_964407035.1 uncultured Methanosarcinales archaeon
GTTAGGAGGGAGCTGGTGGAGCTGGCCGACAGGATGGTTAAGCTTGGGCTTGCGCTTGGCTCTGGAGCAGCACGCGGCTATGCCCACATTGCTGTTATAGAGCATCTATTGAAGCAAGGTATTGCTCCAGCGATAGTGAGTGGCTCGAGTGCAGGGGCTCTTATTGGAGCATGTTATTGCTTGCACGGCAATCTTAACTCGTTGCTCACTAAAGTAAAATCTATGGACAAAAAAGATTTTCTAAGATTAATAGACCTCAACAATCCTAAGATTTCCATAATTAAGGGTAACAAGATAAAACAGTTTCTTGACAGAGAGTTCTTCAAAGGAGCAAGTTTTGATGACTTAAGGCTGCCATTTATAGCTGTAGCAACAAATCTGGCTACTCATAAAACAGAGTACATAACAAAAGGCAAGCTTATTGATGCTGTTATGGCTTCGATCTGTATTCCGGGATTGTTCCCTCCCTATAAAATAAAAAAACAGTATTACATAGATGGTGGAGCCCTTGAGCCGGTGCCTGTTGATGTGCTTTTCAGCTCGGGTTGCAATAAAGTAATAGCAGTCAATATAAACAGGTTTATATACAAGAAGAAAACACCAGAACTTGGATTGATTAGCATACTTTCAGACACATTCTATATGATGATGGAAAAACTATCGACAAGCAGCAACTCAAAGCATGTCTTTTATATCAAGCCAAAGTTCACTGCGAGTTTTACAGATTCATTGAATTTCTATAAGTGGCAGCAATTCTATCAAGCAGGCGAGAGAGAAATAAAAAAGAGCATAACTGCAATAAAGAAATGGCTATGCTAAGCCAATTTGTCTTTTAAACTTCTCTACTTCTGATTCTACTCTGTTTCTCATAGCTAACAATTCATCAACTGTTTCTTTTCTTTTTATACCAGAATAGTCCATAGCATCTGCAATATTGAAATCGCTATCAATTAGCTCATAAAACTCAAGGGCTTTGCGATAAGTCACAACATCAGGCGTATGCCTTATAAGCGGATATGGACTTGAGATCCTTGCTTTTCTATTTTTTTTATAATTATAGATAGCATAACATGGCACTCCGATAATGTAAGCCCTGTCAGCATAGCTCAGCTTTGTTTCTGCTTCAAGAGCAGCTTTCACAAGTGACAATTTTTCATCATCAAGTCGCCTGCGAGAGTTAATAACATCCGAAAGATTGTATTTATTCAGCAATATTCCAGCAGTCGTATAATCAAAGCCAGAATAAAGTGCAACTTCTTTTAAATTGAGTTTAGCTCCCTGCCTCTTAAATTGAAATGCCACTTCAAATAATCTAATGTAAGCATCCAGCTCCTTTCTATTGCTTCTACAACTATAGTAATGTGATAAAGCCAAGCGCTCAGGGGGATTTGCTTTTGCAAAAGCAATCTGTAAAACCAGTTCAGCCAATCTATTAACATAAGCTTTTTTGTGTCTCTGCCTTAGATAAAAGGCCCTTTTTTCTTTGAAGAACTCATGCAGATATCGCGATTTGATAATAGAATGCACTGCCTGTCTTGACACGCCATAAACTTCAGCTAATTCACAAAGGCTTAAGCCACGCTTTATAAGCTTCTCAAGTAAGGGATATTTACCGAAATGCGTTTGTTTGTATTTTCTTATAGCTTCAACATTAACATCGGCAAGTTTATCTTCTAAACTATTCTCAGTCATTATACCAGAAAGAAGAAATACTAATTTAAATGTGTTAGTATTTAGTAATTATATATACCTGGTAATGTTCTCGTTAATATTGACAATGTTCTCTTTTGCCTGTAACTCCCTGAATTCTTTGTCCAAGCTAACCAGAACCTCTCTATTTATGTACTTTTTTACAATAGGAACGCCTTTTTCAATAAGATTTGTCACATAGAACCTAACCAAAGAAACAGTCATTTCGAGCTTTCTAGCCAAGTCAACATAGCTTATGAACTCCTCATAGCTTGAATACTTGTATATTGCCAAGAAAACGCGTTTTTCTTCATAACTAAGATTTATCTTTTGTTTTATCTTAGGTGCTGCACCCAACTCGTTCAATCTCAACTGGATATGCTCCACCTTCTCTGCAATAGCATCGAGTTTTGCCTCAATCCTACAGAGATACTCATAGTTGGCTTGTATCTCATTGGTATTCTGATTGATTGCATCAAGATGCTCGTTCAGTTCTTCCCTTACTCTTTTGAAACTAGTCCTTATCTTGTCAAGCTCCTCTTTCCTCACAAATCCGCCAAAAGGGCTAGTTATTACCATACCAACCAACACAAAATAAGCAACTCACAAATAAGTATTTATATTTTTCGTTCTATTTATAACTATGAAAGAATAGTAATTTTACAAAAAACTTATAAAACATGCTTAATTTCCACTTAGAATGGAACTAAGAAATATACTCGAAATAACATACCCAGAATACCGCAAGATTCCCCACAATATATATTATCAGGTAAGAGAATCCTATCTTCCATTTCTCGGTATAGTGAAATCTGGGGCTCTTATAGAGTTGATACTAAAAAATGACAGTTTCAGGGCTCTGGATGTTTATTTCAAAGATCAATTCTTTCTTATAGGTCATCAAGAAAAGAACAGTGTTTCCCTTCTCGGAACCGTACAATCCTACAATGGTAAATCAGCTGAGGAATGCAAGATACAATTTATCTCTGAAAAGCAAGTAAAGCAACTTCTAGGTGTTTCAAGCTTAGCAGAGGAACTATTAAGATTGCAAGATGCAAAGATTAGTGAATTAGAAAGAAAGTTGACAGATAGCAAACTTCCGATAATAGAAAGATTAACTATAGAATTAATAAAACTAGCAAAAAAGAAGGATGACATTATAGAGCTACCTGATGGCACCTATTACACTCTTGAGTTAACTCACAAGCAACTTGGTTACTTAATAGGTTGTGCCAGAGAGAACATTACTATCGCGCTTAGCAAATTAAAAAACAACACAGAAGAGAAGAAATATATTATGGGTTTAAGGATGAAGCCAGCCCATTGCTCTGGAATAAGAACGAGATTTCTCATTCCAAAGACTGAAGTTGAGCGACTTTTAGAGTTATATTAATTGTGATTCTAAATGGCAAGAAATTTATACTAGTTTAAGCAATAAAAGTTTATGCCTTCAAAATCAACACTTGCTGTTTTACTATCAAAACTCAAACAGTTTGACAAACCGAAGAAGGTGCTAGAACAATACTCAACAGACCCAGAAGTGGTTGCTGATGTGCTCTGGTTTGCCTATATGCAGGGAGATGTACAAGACAAAGTAATTGCAGACCTTGGCTGTGGTCCTGGTATATTCGGCATTGGTGCTGCAGTTCTTGGTGCAAAAACCATTTATTTCGTGGATATGGACGATTTTGCAGTTAATACGACAAAATCAAACTTAGGGAATGTTAGTCATTTAATAAAGAAGACCAAAATCGCGCTTGTTCTTAGTAGAGTTGAGGACTTCAACATAAAGGTTGATGTTGTGCTCCAGAACCCACCATTTGGCACGAAAATAAAGCACCATGATAGAGTTTTTCTGAATAAGGCATTTGAAATAGCTAACACAGTATACAGCATCCACAAAACCACAAGCAAAGCATTTATTGAGGCATTCGCAAGGGACCATGGTTTTATCATAACCCATGTGATTCCGTA
>CAYOTZ010000098.1:0-3619 GCA_964407035.1 uncultured Methanosarcinales archaeon
TATATATTTGACCCAACATCCGGGCCTTTTGAAGCTCTAATGGGCGGCTGCCTGCCTGCTATAACCGGCTATATCTCGCATTGGGAGAATATAGCAGAGGCAGTAAAGCAGTGCTTGGAGATGGTTAAGCTCAATGGTGAAGGCACACCCGGGATTTGCAAGGCGATACTGAGCCAGTATGTGTGCGATGCAATTTGGGATACTGTAAGGTGCTTGGGTGGAGGTTTGACAGCAGGTAGCCAAAATGCCAGAGTTGGATTCGACTCTGGTTTTATGAACACAGCAAGTATGATATCACAAGCAGGCAGAACTATTACTGATTCTATCTCAAACAGATACGGTGAAACAGCCATGTATGATGTGATGTTTAGACAGCGCAAGCTCATCCATAGTGCCTGCATTGGCTTCTTCACTGGTGATTTGGCAGAGTTCGACCTCAATGCAATGTTCAGTGCTGAGGTGGGAATGCCGGTGCTGCAGAGTGAAGCTTTAGTGAGCCCTGCAACGAGGCGTTTCCTCACCAGTAACCCGTTCCAGCAGGGTTGGGCTACTTTTGTTTATCATATCGGCTACGGTATAAATGCTGGTTCAGACCTTAGTTACAGTCTAAAGCTGCACTGTTCTAATGATGTTAGCTGTCCTGATTTCAATGAGAGTAGCGGGGCCTGTGATTGCTTTGCCCGTGGCGAACCTGTTGAAAAGGTTATTGCTTCTGGTTCTGCCAGTGCTGGAGATTTCATAAGCGACGAGAAATACATTAAGCTTACAGAACCTGTGAGGTTTGACAAGGCAATACTTGAATGGACCTGGACAGATAACAATGGTAATGAGCGGTCAGACAGAGTGGTAAAGAGCATCTCTGTTGTAGGCGCAACTCCACCAAGCTACTGCAAGTTCAATCCAAACTTTGGTGAGTACCGCTGCAAGAGTGTTGTTGGCAAAGAAGGGATAGCATTCTTTATTGGACACCCTATACCTGTGAGTCATGAAGGGAGGAGTAACCCTGTTGTATTTATACCGGGCGATAAAATAGAATTAACAGGTCAGATAGGCGTTGAAATACCAGAAGATGCTGAAAACAAAACACCAAAGTTCCTCACGATGGCTGTTTTGAACCATCACAACAAGTTTATAGCATCCAAATATGTGATGCTGGATACGACTGGTAATTACCAGCTGTCGCAGTTCCCCCAGCTCTGGCCTTTAGTGAGCAAACAGGACTTTGTAAGCGAGAGTGGTGTTTCAGATTGTGAGAATTATGACGTTAACCATCCTGCAACTTGGAAGGTGTATATTGTTATTTACAAGGCCGCGAAAAACCCGGACACAGGCGCTTGGGAAAGGACTGACGAGGTTGTGATGTACCAGGGCCAGCCGCAGTACTATGAAATCCCGATTTATGTGGCTTGCACAGAAGAAGCGATTTCTGTGAGGCGATGTGCAGATGGCTTAATATCTCAGAACACTGAAAATTGCTGGTGCATGAGTGGGGACCAGCGCCTCGAAATAGCTCCTAGCGACTCGGCATACGCTAATAAGTACTGCTGTAATGGTAAGCTTTCGGATACTGAATGCCAGGCCCCAGAGATTAGCTCTGTGCTTGTTAGGGTTTACAGAAAAGAAGCAGGAGAGCAGTATCTGCTTGCTCAGGATACTGAGCTTCAGGATTTAGCAGATAATGCGGAGTTACTTATGCCCAACTCTAACCCTACAATAAGCTTCCCTACAATTACTGTGAGTGATGATAGTGAAGTAACATTATACTTTATATTAGACGGCTCTGAGGTAGAGCTCGGCAAGTTTGCAGCTGGCACTACGAGCTACAGCTGGCAGCCTGATATGGGAGGGGCAGATATAAAGAGCTTTGATATACAATTTAAGGCAGTGGACGATTCCGGACTTGAGACAGTGTATCCAATAAAGCCGAAAACTGTGCAGGTTAAGAGAAGCTCTTACGAACCTTTCAGGAGCTCATAGATACTTTACTACAATAAAACTTTTTAAGTCGTTTCTTGTCTTTTTGTGGCATGGAAAAGCTTGAAAATCAGCCCTGCCCGGTGTGTCGCAAAAAGACATGCGCACTAACTGAAGACGAGCAGGATATACCTTATTTTGGTAAGGTGTATATTTTCTCTATGCAATGTTCGAGTTGCGGATTCCATAAAGCAGATGTAGAGGCAGCAGAACGCCACGACCCAGTGAAATGGAGTTTCACACTTGAGAGCGACGAAGATTTAAATGTCAGAATTGTGAAATCATCAGAAGCGACTGTTAAGATACCCTATGTCGTTGAAATAATACCCGGGCCTGATTCTGAGGGTTATGTAACTAATGTAGAGGGCTTGATTAATAGAATTAAACATAGGATAGAAGCGTCTATTGAAGATGAAGAAGACCATAGCGTAAAAAAGCAGGGCTGGAAGCTCATAAAAAAACTCAACAGGGCGCTTGTCGGTAGAGAAAAACTGAAGATAATAATCGAAGACCCAAGCGGTAATTCTGCTATAATCTCAGAGAAAGCTGTGAAGTCAAAACTCAAGTAGCTACCTGAACAGCACCGGCTTTTCGTTTTCTGTTTTTATAAAAGCAGCACCAATGCCCTCTCCCATTCTGAAAAAGCCAGAGGAGATAGCCATTGTTAGTGTTTCAAAGAATCCCTTTCTGCTAGTTAGTGTCACTCTATTTATCTGGGTGAGGTTTAGCTTTTGTTTTAGGTAATCGTCTGCTTCTCGGTCGCTGCCGAGAATATCAACCAAGCCAAACTCTTTTGCTTCTGTACCTATGAAGAAAACACCGGTGGAAACCCGGGATAACTGCCAGTCGCTCAGGTTTCTGTTGCTTTTTATCTCTTCCAAAAAATAGCTGTGGAGCTTGTCTATCTTTGATTGCAGTATAGCTCGCTCATCTTCTGTTAAAGGCTTGTAGGCAGAGCCAATGTCTTTGTATTTGCCGCCCACAAGGCGTTCATAGCTCACATTGTACTTCCTCATCAACCCGTAGTAATCTATGTAAGAGCCGAGCACACCAACGCTACCAGTGATAGAATACTTGCTGGCTATAATAGCGTCGCAGACAGAGGCAATCCAGTAAGCTCCTGAAGCGCCCACATCTCTTATTAGTGCCAATGTTGTTTTGTTGCTGTGCTTGATTGCATTGGCTATTGTTTCAGACGCAACAGGCGTGCCGCCGCCCGAGTTTATATCAAAGATTATTGCTTTTATGTTATTGCTCTTGTCTGCTTTTTTTATTAGTTTTGTTGTTTCTTCTGGCGAGACGGACTGGCTGTAAAACAAAGACGAGAACCCAATAGGACCATGAATCTTTATAACAGCGACATTGCCAGCCACTATATTTGGCAATCCACCTGCAAGAAAAACTCCTGCTAATATGTTGCTCAGTATGAACAAGCTGAACAAAAGTCCAAAAGTGTACCTTAACTTATACCATGTACTATATCCCGAGCTTCTTTTCATATTCCACCACACTCGTGTTTGTCAGCACCTCTAAAAACCTCTTCCTGTCACGCCTCACCAGCATGAAGAAAAGCTCCAGTGGCCAGAGTAAAATAAATGGAAAAACAGGGATTAAAAAAAGATTTCTAAGCATTACTTGTAAGAGT
>CAYOTZ010000099.1:0-3615 GCA_964407035.1 uncultured Methanosarcinales archaeon
CACTGTTCGGTATAATCACTGGTTTGCCCGCCTCTACAACAGCAACAGCCGAAAAGGTTGTTCCAAGGTCTATGCCAATTGCTTTTGAGTATTGAGCTTTATTCTTCTCTTCTGCCATTTTGATTCACCTCATAGTTGAGTTTTTTTAGCATTTCAGGAGTGGCAATATCCTCAAGATTAGCTCCTGGCAATGGTTTCTTGAATTCAAGATAAAGCTTATACTCACGAAGAGAATTAACATCTCTCGGGTTAAGAAAAAAATTAACATCAAACCATTTCTGGATATCTTCACCAAGTAAGCTGCAAGTGGAAACTCTACAGTGAAGCGGCTTGATGAGATGAATCTTGCATTGCTTCGATTCAACATCAAGGAAGATGCACCTACCATGAGGTTCATCACCTTTTCTCAATTGTTTAAAGCGATAATGTTTTGTATTGAATTTTGTGAATTCCTCAAGGAACTGTGTCTTGAAATCTTCTACACTCAAATTGAATGCCTTTGCCAAGGGCTTTAGCTCATCAGACAGCACAATTCCAGAGCCAAACATACAGCAGTGTCCACACTGCTTGCATTCATTAGCTACAAGCTTAACTATTTCACTTTTTGGGGTTTGTCTTGATATCAGCATTTTTTGCCACCTTCACTTTTGCAGGCCTTAGCACAGTTCCTCTTATTTTGTACCCTTTTTGGAAAACTTCGATAATTGTTCCTTCTGGCTTATCAGACGCCTCTACCAATAATGCCTCGTGCAAATACGGGTCAAACTTTTCTGCATTTATCTCTTCAAGTCCCTCGTCTTCCAAAACAGATAAGAATTGTGAATAAATTAGTTCTAAACCCTGTTTTAGATTCTTGGTGCTCTTGTTGGACAGGGCTAATTCAAAGCTGTCCAATACAGGCAACAACCTCTTTATGAGGTCTATATTAGCGTTTTGCTTGTGTTTTTCTACTTCTACCTCTTTTCTTTTCCTGTAATTTTCGTATTCGGCCTGCAACCTCTGCAGTGTTTCAGTAAGTTCCTTAAGCTTTGACTTCTTTGCCGCCATATTAATCTCCCTTTTGTTGATTTAAAATCAACAAGGGTTAAATTAGAGTGATTTAAAAACTTTTTGGAAAATTATATAAAAGCTAAGAACATTATATTTGGCATAAGATGAGAAAGAAAATTGTCTTGTATCCAGCTTCATTACCAGACCTTAGCAATATTAACCTCAATATACAATACTTAGGCAGCTGTCTTGGTCTCTTTGGATTGCGTGATAAGGACAGCTCTTGCTTCCGATTGTTTGTAGAACTTGTCAAAATAGCCAAGAAAAAGTCAGTTATTTCAAGTGATGAGTTGGCTTTTAAGTTAGGGCTTTCTCGCGGAACTGTTGTCCATCACCTTAACAAGCTCATTGCTGCTGGAATTGTGACACGAGCTGACAACCGCTATTTCCTCGTTAAACCAACAATGTTTCAAGTAGTTGAGCATATAGAAAAAGAGGTAAATACCCTTATGAAGAATCTTAAAAAAGTTGCAAAAAAGTTAGATGAGCAAATAGGTATGGAGTGATTACTCAAAATCTTCTTCAAGTTTTGGCTTTTTCTTTGCTTCCTCATTACGATAAAGCTTAGCTATAGCAGGTGTAGCAACAATGTAATCTTCCCCAAAACCAGCAATATCGCCCTCAATTGCGTCAATTGTTTTTTTGAGCTTATTGATTGCTCTTTTCAGCTCTACCAAATCCTTGTCTTTTAATGCTTTGATATTTATTAGAGCTATAGTATGACCTTCTCTCAGATTGTCAAGAATCGGCTTAAGGTCTGTAAAGTCAGTAATATTGTAGGTCCTGACTAAGAGCTTCTTCTCCTTAACTGATTGTTCTGTATCCAGCTCGACATAGTCCTGTTCAGTTTCACTAAGAATCTTGGCTTCCTCATCTGTACTTATGAAATCATTAATTTTTTGCTTCAGTTTATCAAGAAACTTGACCATTTTGTTACCCCTCCTTTGATATTTTTTTTAAATTAAAGGTTATTAGTATATAAAATTTTCGTTGGTGTCTCTCAATAATAAACTTGAATTATTAATTACTAATCAATGGAAATTTTTATAAAAGATTACATCCTGCCCCAGAATATGAGTCAATTAGTGACTATAATGACTCTGGAAGATGTATTCTCAAAGGCAATAGAAGAAGGAAAAATTGAGGATGTTCTCCTTGTCACTGAATTTTCTGAGCAGGAAAGTAAGTTTTTATTAAATCGCAGCTTTAAAGATGTAATTGTTAGTGCACTGGACAACCTAAGTGTTCCCAGAACCGTGCTGAGGAAGAGTATAGACGAAAAAATTCAAGAAATGCTTTATTCTGATACTTTTTTACAAACCTTTACCTATGCTTTTCTTTATACAACTAAGAGAAAAATTATTGATTATCATTTGGAACCTCCAGCACCAAAATGGAGTAAATTCTGCTTAGAACAAGATATTTCCAGTTATCCAAAAGTTTTAGGTAAGCTCATAGAATTAGAACAAGAATTTTTAAATAGAATTTCCCAACAAGGAGGGTATTCGCTTTCTTTAATGCCAATTGTGTCAATAAGTTGTTATAGGGAGCCCCCTAATTATCAAAGACCAATTTTAAGCCCTTATACTATGAGACATTTCGCTACTACAGTTGAACCAATAAAGTCCTTCATCGTCGATAAGAAGATCCGTAAAAAAACTGTGAAAAAACTTGAGATGCATTTAGGTATAAGATGGGTGGTTTGAGTGAAAAAATTGATTACTTACATTACAACTGCTGAAATTTTGGAACATTATGCAAATAGCGCTGATTCATTTGATCAAATTAGTTTTGTGTCCACTTTTAAAAATAAAGAAGCAAAGGTTGTAGAATCTTACAGATTTAGGTCTATCTTTGATGTTATCGTAGCTAAAGCGAAACCAAGAAGCAAACTTGAAAAAAGGATTGTAGAGGTACTCAAGCAAGGCATACAGGCAGACATGTCTCCATTAAGCTATGAATATATGAATTATATATTAAACAAAACAAAGAACTATTACAAGAAGGAAATTTACAAAAAGAAACAACTTATTAAGGATTTGTCGAAGAATAAAAATTTGTTGAAGGATAAAAAAAGTCTTAAAGAGATTATATGTAAGGCTCGAGTGCAGCTAAATTTATTAAGTAGCTACACTATCTATGAATCTATGATAACCCTTGAAGAATATTTGAAAATAGAACACAACAAGTTAGAGAAAGTTCCAGCTCTACAACTTACCTGTTACGATCATACTCCAAATTTAGAGAATCCGCTGGTTCCACCATGGACATTTTTTCCAGAAGTTTATCCTTTTGCGCCTATTAAACCTTTTATTGTTTCAGTTGATGAGCGTAAAGGAATAGAGGTGCTTTATGTTTCAGTCCGGATGACAGAGTTAGCTCGTGTATAAATTTTTTTGTTATTTAACTTAAAAATTTTTATTTTTTTAATGGAAAAATTTATAAATGATTTCTGTATGTATCACTACATAAAAGTGATAAAATGTGATAAAAATGGGAAATACAATTTTTGTTTCAGATGAGATTTTTCGTAAAGCAAACCAATATGGTTCAACACTTGAACAA
>CAYOTZ010000100.1:0-3591 GCA_964407035.1 uncultured Methanosarcinales archaeon
ATTTTACTCCAACTATTACAATAACGAAAACATAGGCGCTCATCACGGCTCACTATCAAAGAGGCTGAGAAAAAGGATAGAAGACAAGCTAAAACAGGGCAAACTAAAGGTTGCAGTTTCAAGCACATCACTTGAACTTGGCATTGACATAGGCTACATAGACCTTGTCATCTGCCTTGGCTCACCCAAGTCAGTTGCAAGGTTTTTGCAGAGGGCAGGCAGGGCAGGACACAAACTCCACGATACAGTAAAGGCAAGAATGGTCGTGTTGGACAGAGATGACCTAGTGGAGTGTTCTGTGCTGCTGAAATCCGCAATAGAAGGGGAAATCGACAGGATTAGTATACCAAAGAACTGCCTAGACGTGTTAGCACAACACATATATGGCATAGCAATTAATCAAAGGATTCATATAGACGAAATATATAGAATAATAAAACAAGCATATCCTTACCATAACCTCACTAGAACTGATTTTGAGAGTGTAATAAGTTATCTCGCTGGTGAGTATGCATCACTCGAAACTAGGAACGTATACGGCAAAATCAGTTATTACAAAGATACAGGGATAATAACTAGAAGGGGAAGGTTGGCAAGAGTAATCTATATGACAAACCTCGGCACGATACCTGATCAAACAGGAGTAGTTGTAAAATATGGTAATATCCCAATAGGCAAGATTGACGAGAATTTTCTTGAAAGATTGAGAAAGGGCGATATATTCGTGCTTGGCGGGAGTACTTATAAGTTCCTGTTTGCCCGCGGCCAGGTTGCCCAGGTAGAGCCAGCTTACGATGCACTGCCAACAGTACCCTCTTGGGTGTCTGAAATGCTGCCACTCAGCTTTGACCTTGCTATGAAGATAACACACTTCAGGCAGCTGATGAAAGAGAGGTTTGAAATAGGGTCGCCAAAAGAGGACATTCTCAGGTTTGTGCACAACTATCTGTATGTTGACAAGAATTCTGCAGAGTCAATCTACAGGTATTTCCTTGAACAGCACCTGTATTGTTTGATACCTGGTGAGAACGAGCTATTGGTAGAGCATGTCAAAGAGGAAGACGAAAGATACACTATAGTTCATTCATTATACGGGAGGAGAGTGAACGATGCATTGAGCAGAGCTATCAGCTTGGTTCTCAGCAAGATGCACAATGCAGACATACTGATAAACATCAATGACAATGGCTTCATGCTAAAATCCAAGAAATTCCTCAATGTGGAACAAGCATTCAGAGTGTTAAACTCGGACAAATTAGAGCTTGTACTGAAATCAGCAATAGAGGGTTCAGAAATTCTGAGAAGGAGGTTTAGGCATGTGGCAGCCCGCGGTTTGATGATACTAACGAGGTATAAGGGCAAAAAGAAAAGGGTGGGCAAACAACAGATATCATCAATGATACTAATGAATGCAGTTAAAAGGATTAGCAATGAATTCCCGCTAATAAAGGAAGCAAGGAGAGAGGTTATGGAAGATGTGATGGATATTGAACACGCAAGACTGATTGTGAAATGGATAGAAGAAGGCAAACTAAGAATAGTAACGAAAAACAATAGTTTGCCATCCCCCTTTGCATTCAACCTTGCCACACAGGGTTATTCAGATATAATGCACATTGAAGACAAAACAGAATTCTTGAGAAGAATGCACAGGATGATTATAGCAAAGATAGGCAAACAGCACAGGGAAGCAGCAGAACTAAGCTAACTACATCTTTGCGATACAGTTAAAACAAACGAGCTGTTTCGTCTTCACATTCACGCCTGTAAAGGCAAGCAGTGTAGGCTCACCGCAAGAACTGCACTCAACCACATACTGGGCTGGCTTCTTGCCAACTATCTTTTGTTTGTGCGATTTTTCTATTTTAGAAATAATATTGAGATATACTTCGTGAGCATCGTTGACAATGTGAAATTTTTCCCATTCAGATTCCATATAATGTCAGAGAAGCCAATTAGGTTTATAAATTTTGTCTCACATAAACTGAATATGTTCCCGAGATTCAAGCTTTCCGCTGACTTAGAAATAAGGGGCTTAGCTCTCTATCTGAGTAAAAAAAAGTGCTTAATCATAAGTGATCTCCACATTGGCTATGAAGAAGCACTCAACAAGGAAGGTGTGTTAATACCTAGGTTCAGTTTTAATGATATAATAAACCAACTAAAAGGACTGCTAACAGAGCGCTACAAGCTAGTGATAATAAACGGCGACTTGAAACACGATTTCGGTGAGATATCTAACCAAGAATGGCAAGAAACAACAAAGTTCCTCAATATACTTAAGCAACACACAGAGCGTATACTTTTGATAAAAGGCAACCACGATACTGTTCTGGAACCGATAATCAAGCGGAAAGATATTGAGATAAGAGAAAGCGTGGAATTGAATGGCTACCTGGTCTTGCACGGCCACAAAATACCTCCAGATTTTAACAGCAAAGACACAGCAATAATAGCACACGAACACCCTGCAGTGTCACTGTTTGATGGAGTTAGAGTTGAACGCTACAAATGTTTTCTTGTAGGCAGCTTCAAGAAAACAAGGCTTATAGTTATGCCTTCTTTTAGCCCCTTAATGCCTGGTAATGATTTAGCAACGAGTAAGCCGCTAAGCCCTTTCCTAAGCAGAAATAATATGAATAGTTTCGATGTGTTCATAATAGCAGACAGAATATATAATTTCGGTAAGCTGGGAGAGCTAATCAAGATGCATTCTTAGTTTTGCTTCGAATTGCTCCCTATTGAAAACTCCAGAAAATCTGTCAACTTCCAGTCCATTCTTGAATATCATAATTGTAGGGACAGAGCGTATTGCGTATCTTTGCGTTATACCCTGAGCTTCGTCTGTGTTTACCTTGGCAAACTCAAAATCAGTCAGCTCCTCTGACGCTTTGTCAAACACCTGCGCAAATAACTTGCAGGGGCCACACCACGGGGCCCAGAACTCAACGACAAGCAAACCTTTTACCTGTTTGAGTTTGTCATCAAAGTTGTCATCATGAAGCTCTTCATACGCCATTTGAACTGTGAATTTGAAAGGATTTAAAAGCTTATTGTTGCCACTCTGAATTTAATATTACAGAGTGTTAAAAAAAGTAGTAAAACAGAATAGAATAATTTATATATGAGTAGTGAAAAAGTGAGCAAGGGTGATATAACATGCCAAATAGATATGTACTTACTTCCGAGTCTGTTACAGAGGGGCATCCTGACAAGATAGCAGACCAAATTGCAGATGCAATTCTTGACGAGGTAATGAAACATGACCCGTACGGTAGAGTAGCTTGCGAGGTTCTATGCACAGCAGGTGTAGTGATAATTGCTGGCGAAATAACTTCAGAGTGTTATGTGGATATTCAGAAGGTTACAAGGCAGACGATCAAGGAAATCGGCTACGATAAGCCAGAATATGGCTTTGACCATGAGTCATGTGCTGTTCTGGTGAGCATACACGAACAATCGCCAGACATAGCAATTGGAGTGCTTGAACGCAATGGGCATGAAGAGGGTGCAGGTGACCAGGGTATGATGATAGGTTATGCAACTAATGAGACACCAGAGTACATACCCTTGCCAATAGTTCTAGCCCAT
>CAYOTZ010000101.1:0-3590 GCA_964407035.1 uncultured Methanosarcinales archaeon
TTTGCAGTAGCTGTACTGATTTCACAATCCATGTGGTGCACTGCAATCACCCACCAACATTAGAAATTCCAGACCAGTACATTAATGAAGGAGAAACATTAAGCTTGAATCTTTTAGAGTATTCAGATGACCCTGATAATGATGTGCTGAGCTTCACAAAGCTCATTGGTGTTGGCACTATCTTTAACAATCTCTATACATACTCAGCAGATTATTATTCTGCAGGTGCGCATTCTGTAACAATCCAAGTAAATGACGGTCATGGTGGAATTGCGTCGACAATATTCACAATCCATGTGGCAGAAACAATACTGCAGCCGCATGCTAACTTTAGCTATGCACCTTTACAGCCAGAGGTTAATGACACAGTAATATTTGACGGTTCGCTGAGCTACGACCCCAATGGCTTGCCTCTCAGCTATGAATGGGATTTTGACAATGATGGTGTTACAGACGCTACTGGTGTTACAGCCACGCACTCTTTTAGTGCTATTGGCGATCATCCAGTAAGCTTAACTGTTTCTAACAGCTATTCAAGCGATACACACACAGAGGTTGTTCATGTATCTCCGATAGGATATCTAAAAGTGGAGAGCATAGAATGTTTCCCTGTGGTTATCCAGCACAGCTATCAATCTTGCTCTCTTACTCTGTCAGAGATTATTGAAAATGCAAAGATTACAATCAGGGATTATGAAACAAACGAGCAGAGAGCTGTTTGCTATACCGATGGTTTAACAGGAGCGTGTACAGGCAATTTCAAAGAAGACGAGCTTGGCAATTTCATTGTCTATGCAACAGCTGAAAAGCCGGGTTACATTACTGACAATGATAATATTCCATATTATGCTTACAGAGTGATTGCTAAGAGGTACAGTATTAAAGAGCTTAAGGTTTACAATGATAGCCAATATCAACACGAAGACTATGACTTTTATCGTGGTGAAGATATGTATGTGAAGTTCAAGGTGATAGACAATCTCCATAACACTTGCACTGACAATCTCGTAACGCGCGCTTCATTAGTTAGTCCACCTGGCGGTAGGGCTGATCTTGAAGAGTTTATGCCTCAGGATAATTGCTATTATTACTATCACTTAGAAATACCATTAAACCATTCATTCCTTGGCTATTCGCAGGTGTTCAGTTTTGTGTTTAATTTCAGTGACAATACCGGCGGCGAAGAGGTTGTCAATCTAACCATAAGAAACAACCCACCATGGATAGAACCGAAAATTGCTGATATAAACTTAACAGTTGGCACTACAGTTGCTGTTTCGCTGTCAGCTTACACTCATGACCTTGAGGACTCTGGTAGTAATCTCGCTTGGGAGCTAACCCAGATCAGTGGAGATGCTGTAACTGGATTTTTCAACGACGGCACTTTAATGCTAACAGGACAACAGCTTGGTTCTGCAGCGCTATTGCTCAAGCTTTACGACCTTGACAGAGATTATGCAGCCCAATGGGTTACAGTGAATGTGCTACCTGAGATACTACTACCAATTGCTAATGCCAATGGCCCTTATCGTGCCAATGTTAATGAGAGCATTCAATTTGATAGTGCAGGGAGCTATGACCCTGACGGCGGCACACTGACTTATTACTGGGATTTCGGAGACAGTAGCAACTCAACAGAGCAGTTTCCTGTTCATGCCTATTCAGATGCTGGTGACTACACAGTGACACTAACAGTTACAGACGACGAAGGCGATTCAGTAACAGCAGTAACGCACGCCTACATCACAGAGGAAGCAAAAAGGGAATACAAGCTGAAAAGCAGTGATATGCTAGTAAAGCATCTAATTGTAGGGGATAACAACATAGTAGGAGTAAACAACCCGTACATTCCGGTTTTATTCACTATAGAGAACATAGGCAAAGTTGATATACGCAGGATGAAAGTCACAGTGATGTGCAGGGAACTGGGATTGCGCTACAGCTTCAGGAACATACAATTACATAGAGATGAGATTTACAGCAAATACCTGTCCTTCACCAATCCACACAGGCCTGGCACATACACAATAATGCTTCACTTTGAAGCTGATAACGGCGTGGAACGCACCAAGTTTGTGGAGTTTGAGGTAAAATGAAAAAAGCAATAATTTTGCTGATAATTGCACTTGTGGTGTTTGTTAGCTATGACTCTAAGTTGAATGTTTACTCAAAAGAGCGTGGATTTGTAGTGGTTAGAGAACAAGGCGTTGTGTTGCCTTTGGGCATGGCAACAATCAAGATTAGTAGTGAACCAGCGATGCTAATTGTTAACAGAGAAGCAGCGAAGTACTTCATAATAGGTATAACTGAATGGTAGTGTTATATTGTAACTACTTAATTATACTAAAAAAACCGAAACATTTAAATATTAGTTTAGGTTTTTAGATTGTCATTATCAACCTAAAACAAATTAGGGGGTAGGTAGGAATGAGAGAGTTGAAAATAATGCTGTTGGTTTGGACTGCACTTTGCCTTATTGGCTTTGCAAGTGCTGCTGCCATACCTGTTTCCATCGAGAAAGTTTCCATCGATGGGACCACACTGAGCGCTTCTGCTCCAAACAGATTGAACATAGAACGAGGCCAGGAGTTTCAGGTTAAGATCACTCTGCTTGCAGAAGCAGATGCTGAGAATGTGCAAGTTGAGGCGTTTATCAGCGGTTACGAATATAGCGACTTTGAGCCGATATCTGACGCTACTCCTGTGTTTGATGTTGAAGAGGGCGTTCTTTATGTGAAGAAACTTAAACTTCACCTGCCAGAGAATGTAGATGAAGACAATTACAAGCTCAGAATTTATGTCTCAGATAGATACAGTGAAGGGCTTGTGCAGGACTACAATCTCAAAATAGATGCTCCAAGACATTATGTTAAGATTAAGGATGTTTGGTTTACACCAGAGAATGTGGTGTATGCTGGTGAGTATCTCATCGCTTCACTCCGACTGAAGAATTACGGAGACAAGGACGAAGAGGGAATAAAAGTGGAGGTTGCCATACCTGACCTAGGTGTGTCAGCCACAGATTACATTGACGAGCTGGAAGCTGGCGATTCTGTTTCATCTGAAGAGCTTTACCTTAAATTACCGAAGTGCAATGTGGATGCTGGCGTCTACAATGTTGTTGTGAGTGCTGTTTACGATGATGGTCACGAATCAGCCAAGTACACTGCACAGATAAATGTAGAGACAGACGGAATTTGTGAAGGGGAAGCGCCAGAAGAAGTTGGAGCCAAGTTGATAGTGAATATAGAAGCTATTAGCAAAGAGCTTGTGGCTGGTGGACAGGGCGCTACTTATCCAATAACAATAACCAACACTGGCGATAAAGCAACTACACTTGTGCTGAGCTTACCTCAGGTTGCTTGGGGTTCATTGAGGGTTTCACCTTCCAATGTTGTTGTCCTGCAAGGCGGCGAGACAAAGACAGTCTATGTGTATGCCACTGCCAACAAGGAAACAACCACAGGCAGCTACCAGTTCACTCTTGGATTGGAAGATACAGAGGGCAATACACTGAAGGAAGTGACCTTTGAAGGCAAGGTTTCCCAAGCACAAACAGGTGGAGTGAGCACTCAGGTTGTGAGGGGCTT
>CAYOTZ010000102.1:0-3580 GCA_964407035.1 uncultured Methanosarcinales archaeon
CCTTTGAGATTTAGTATTGAGCACCTGCCAGGTTTTATTATCTCGTTAAGAGGTGTTGGTGCCTCTGAGAATATCTCGAGGTTCATGAGATACTTAATTACACTAACAACAGGGTACTTAGAAGTGCTCTCATCGTTTTCTATGTGAAACAGCAGGTTAGAGAAATTTACAGTGTCCATGTGCTCTAAGGCAGAATAGACAATGCTCTTCTGGGTAGCTGTTAGTTTGGCAGGTAGGAGATGCAGCAACTCTCTTGAAGTGAGCTTATTTGATACCTTGATAGGTTTTGCATTTGGGTTGGTTTTTGGGTCACCGTACTCCTGTAACTGTTTAAGATAACTCTTCGGCTTGATGCCAAATCGCTGCATTAGCTTTAACTCCTCTTGGTTTGTGTTTGGGTTTTTTAGAGATAGGTACTCACCATGCGGGTCGATAATGAGCAGGGGCACACCATGCTCTATTATCTCCTCAATTAACACTGCGGCTGTATAACTCTTACCAGCCCCTGTTTTGGCTAGAACAGCAACATGCTTTGTAAGCAACTTCTGAAGCGGCAGTTTCACATGAATGTTTTTTCCCTCAAGCAATCCTATATAAGCACCCTCCTCTTTTGGGTTGAGTATTATCGTGTCTCTGATAAAGTTATCGTCTGCTACTAGTACCTCGCTATTCGGAAGAAATGGCGAGCGTATCGGTTTGAGATGCCCTGAGCTGTCCTTGTAACCTATTACATTACACTTAGCAGTCACTGTTTCATTATCTCTTGTAAGCTCAACAATCTGGCATAACACATAGCTGTAATCAGGGTGCAGCACCTGCACGTAATCAAACTTTTTGGCGTCACCCTCTACCTCAAAACTAAAGCTCGTTGTGGTGTACTTTCCTTTTATCCTACCAAGTATCATGTCAAACAGGAAGGATATCGCTTTAATAAATCTTTTTGAGTAAGATTTATAAGCAACCCAAACAAGCCAAATTTAAGGTGAATCATTATGGCAGATAAAAAGGAAGAAATGAGTAAGGAAGAGCAAATAGGATTTCACAAGGGCGCACTCAGCACTCTAGCAAAAGAAAGGCAGGAGATGCTCAGGATAGTCACAATTGTAGAGCAGCTCATGCAGATGCACATCGGCGAGTTAAAGAAACTTGGTGTAGACCTAGACAAAATGGCAAAGGAACAGCAAAAGGGTGATAACAAACCGATAGAAGACATACTTAAGTAAATACTCAAAATGCTGCTATAAGCGTCTTATCCGTCTCTCCTTTGGCACCATATTCATAAGCTTTCCTTCTTTGTGTCTCGCACAGCCATAGAAGTCACTGTTGTGTTTCACTATTACAAAGCTCTTGCTCTCACCATGAAAAGCCACATCCAAGCCCCTTATCCATTCCCAGAACTGCTCATCATCAAGCTCCACTATATTCTTTGTCGCTTTGGGACCTATAAGCTGAGAGCCCTCTATGCTTAGCTTCAGTTCGCCGTGCGAAATTCTGGCAAAGTATAATCCAATAGAGTTAACATTAAGGTGAGATAAATCTAGTTTCAAGATGTCCCTATTGGCAATAAAGAGCTTGTTGTCTCTATTTTTGAAAAAGCAGAAATCCATATCACAAGAACAACCCCACTGCTCCAATATTTTTTTCTTTAGCTCCTTCACCTCTTTACTGCCTAACAATACCCAGCCCCTCATTTATATCACACACCCCAGAAACTATCCTTTTTCCTCATTATCTCAGCTATTTCTTTTAGAATTTGTTTTTGTTCCTCATTCAACAGATGCTTTAACCTCTTGAACTCTTTAAAATGTTCCTCTGGAACAGCAGAGTAGAGTAGTTCGCCTTCCTTAATCTGCCTTCCGATTGTAACATTGAACATTGAAACAGCCACACGCTTTCCCCTCTCTGCTAATTCAATATTTTCCTGTTGGTCCTGGATGCTCTTCACTGTGGATATCAGCTTGCCGTCTTTGTTCATAACAGGTGTGTTGGTATGTAAAACTCCTGCCAAGACCTCAACACCAAAGATAGCTGGGTTGGATTGTCTAAATACATAACCGGGCAGCACCATAAATTTGCAGGGTTGGATAAGTTTGCCCAGTTCCTGCTCTTGTAGTTTTCTTGTCTCTGCTTCTACCCACGCCTCATAGTCTTCAATCAGTTTATAGATTATATCGTTTGTTATTATTTTTACTGGGCACTTAGCGAGCAACAGCTCTGCATCTTTAGTTAACCTAACATTAAATCCAAGTATAACCGCGTTCAATGGTTCTGTTTTTATGTTGGACTCTGCTTCTGTTATGTCCCTCTTGGTTATATTGCCTATGTTAGCACTTTTGACCTTAACGCCCTTTTCCTTCAGCATCTTGAGCAGCGCCTCAATTGAACCGAGAGAATCAGCTTTAATCACTATACCAACACTATCAACATTAAGCAAAACTTCCTGTATCTGCTTTTCTATGTCATTTTTGGCAGAAGTGGTTTCTCTACCCGGTTTCAAGCCGATAATGGGCATACCTGCAACAACACCTTCTGTGTTCGGGGCTGCAAGCCGAACAGCCGCAGCACTCTCAACACAATTCACAGACCTGAAACTTGCCTTTTTGTCTCTTACTTCGCAGAGCGGTTCAGGTTCAAATAATGCTTTTACCTTTGTCTCTATAATAGCGTTAGGGCAGCCTATTAGTAGTGTGTCTTGCTTGCAGAGTCGGCCTGAGTAAAGGATAACATCAAGTGCTGTGCCTAGCCCAGGTATTTCTTTAACTTCAAGAATCGTGCCTCTTGCGAATTCATCTTCTGTTTTTTTCAAACGCGCAGCTAAGAACTTTTGTGCCATACCAATCAACACTAGCAGCATCTCTGCAATACCCTGGCCTGTCTTTGCTGAAACAGGCACAATTGCCACTTGCTTTGTAAAATCAGTCACTCTGTCAAATCTGTCTGCCTCAAACCCATGTTCGAACAATGAAGCCACAAGCTCATATATCTTTTTATCCAGCTCGCTAAGCAACTCTTTGCTCTGGCCTGTGAAAATACCGCACTTAGAGTCAGCTTTCCAGCCCTGTATGATGTCAACCTTGTTGGCAGCCACTACAAAAGGTGTTTTAAATTGTTTGAGTATTTGCAATGCCTCATGTGTTTGCGGCTTGAAGCCCTCGTTAATGTCCACTACCAGTATCGCCATATCTGCGAGAGAGCCGCCCCTCTTTCTCAGTGAAGTAAAAGCAGCATGTCCTGGGGTATCTATGAAAAGAAGTCCGGGCACTTTCAATTGTTTGTCTTTCAGCAAAGAGGCGCACAGCTCTCTAATTCTTTCAGAAGGCACCACTGAAGCACCTATTGCTTGAGTAATCCTGCCCAGCTCTGTATCAACAATACAACTCTGCCTTATTCTATCAAGTATACTGGATTTGCCATGGTCAACATGACCAACCACACTCACTATCAAATGTCTCAACTTTTCCATACTAGTTTGAGATTTAAGCTTGGTTTTTAAAGCTTTCCAGAAATCACACAAAGGTAACAATGACCATCCTGGCAAGCTTGCCCCTAAAAATAACAAGGTGCTGAATCTTTCTGATAA
>CAYOTZ010000103.1:0-3579 GCA_964407035.1 uncultured Methanosarcinales archaeon
ATAGTGAGTGCAGCTAAATAAATTACTGCTAGTGTCGGTAATGTAAAAGTATTAGTTACATCGCCTGCCATAATTAAAGTGTAAGTTTATTCTTTTTATATTTTTCTTTGTTTTGTTAAGGTTAAGCGAAGGATTTTTCTTTTTAATAAGCAACTCCTCTCAATTTAGGGGTGGGTGGTTGGGGGTTTCAGAGTTCGTTTTAATTAGCTTAATACCAATTTCTCAAAATGACTCTTGGAAATCAAATCTTTATAATATCCGAATTACTTAAATTTTTTTCATATAATTACTTATGCAACTAAAAAAGAAAAAACTACTAAATACTAATCTGGGCAAACTCATCAGAGTTAGAACTCAAAAAATATTCTTACAGAAAAGGCAAGAAATAAAGGGATATTCTGAAAGATTAAAGCCTCGGGGGGGATTTGCACCCCCGACCTTGGGATTACAAGTCCCACGCTCTGCTAGCTAAGCTACCGAGGCAACATCGAAAAAAGAAAAAAGATGAGTTTAAAAAGTTTTTCTTATCTAATTCCAACCAACTCTTCTCTGCTATAGCTTTCTTTGATTAGTTTCGCGAGCTTCTTCAAACCCTCATTAAACGCTGGCTTTTCTGACATGTTAAGATAGAAACTCCTGTCACCCAAGCCCTTGCTAATGTATTGTTCAGAAAAGCAACTCTCAACAGCCCTAATTACAGGTTTCTTTTCGTATCTGAACTCAATGTTTCCAACAGCAACTACAGGTATCTTAAGCCGCCTTGATCCCTGGAGAATTGCCCTTAAATAGCTTGAGATTTGTTTGTTCACAGCAGTATTATCAAGGCGCAAACTGCCATAAAGAGCATATTCAACATCATTAGGCACCACAACAATAGCATTATAATAGCCCTGTCTGATCCTGCTTAATAGCAAGTCCCTTACAGTTTTGTCTTCAAGAACTAGCCTCAAATCGTTAATAGTAGGAATTGCATAGTCTATTTCAACCTCTTCTTCTAGTTCAGAGCTAAGTACTTCTCTTAATTTCTCTTCAAGTTCCTTTATACTTCCCTGTAGAAATATTCTTACCATTTGTTTCCCCCAAAAGAAGTAATTAGCACTAATCATTTAAAAATGTGTGTTGTATAATTTTATACAAAATATTGTAACTACTAAATAGTTCATTTTTTAATAAAATAAATTTTTTTATATGAAATGATACCAATAATTAAGGTGTATGCTTACACAATGCATTCCATGATAGCCAAGCTTGACCACTAGAATCAGTGGACATCTTCTTGAAATACATATTTAAACAACCAAATAATCCAGCAATTAATGGAAGGGCACAATCTAACATTGATAAAAGGGGAAGAGCAGCTGGTCATCTCTCTCTTGTTGGAGATGACTGCAAAATTATCTCAAAACGAAAAAGTTATCTTCATTGATAACAACGATACATTTTCCGGGCTAGAGTTTACCTATGAGTTCCCATATGCTTATTTAGAAAATATAATCGTGCTAAAGCCATTGACAAAACATCAGCTGTGGAAAGAGCTCGTTGGATTGAGCAGTGGATTAAAAAATAACCCCAAAATTATTGTAACTCCATTTGAATTTAGGAATTCCAAGATTTTTCCTTTTAAAGTCATCAATAGAATAATTAAGCTAAGCAAGCGTTTTACAGTTGTTGTTGGAATTACAGAAAATAGTAATCTGGACCTAGGCTTGGATAGGTTCTCACAGATTTCTGTTAAGATATAACCAAAAGTTTTATTATTTTAACCCTATTTTCATTACTCATGGACGAAAGAGAGAACATCTTCAATATTATTTTTGCTCTTGGCTTGGTAATGGGCTTTGTTTTCCTGGTTTCTTTCACAGTTTTCTATGTAAAGGAAAAGTTTAGCATAACAAAAGCATGTGAATGTCCTGTTTCACTAACAACAATAATTATCTCACTCACATCTTTGGGTGTTTTCGTAGGCACAATAGTATATTATTTCATAGCAAAAGCGTACACAAGGAAGAGTATTAGTTTGAAAAAGAATGCACTGGAAACATTAAATTTTCTGGACAACGAAGGAAAAGCCATAGTTAAGTGCCTAATTGACAACAAGGGAAGCTTAACGCAGAGCAAGTTAGCAAAACTTACGAGCATTCCACCAGTAAAGCTGTCAAGACGACTAAAAAAACTTGAAGAGAAGGGAATCGTGTTAAAAGAAAAGAGAGGTATGAGCAATGTTGTAGTTCTTTCAAAAAATTTAATAGAGTTCTTTCTCAAATAATTTCATTTTTTGAAAAAAATATTTAAAAGCGATTTCAGCTTTCTGTTGTTCAGGGTGGTGACAATGAAATCAAAATTTGCGTTTACATTTGCACTCGTTTTTTTAATCTCTGCTACTATTGCATATGCTGAAAATAATGTTACAGTGTATTTCTTCTGGGGAGATGGCTGCCCACACTGCAGTGCTGAAAAGCCGTTTCTTGGAGAGCTGCAAAAAGAGTATCCACAACTTAATGTTAAGTCATTAGAGATTTGGCATAACAAAACAAATGCAAAGCTGTTCATGGACATGGCTAAGGCGTATGGAACCACAGCAATGGGTGTTCCCACCCTGTTCATTGGTAATTTCCCGCCAATAGTGGGTTACGGCTCAGATGAAACAACAGGTAAGACAATTAGAGAAAAGGTTGAGTTCTGCTTAAAAAACAGATGCCCTGACCCAATAACAAAGCTTAGTGGACAACAACAAACCATACAAACAATAACAAGTTTCCAAGTTGAGAACACATCAAGTGCCAATCTAAGATTGTGCTTTCATGTTTTCTACACTGGTGATTGTCCACCATGCCAGGAAGTTAAAGAGTTTATAAACTCTCTGGAGAAGAAGTATCACTTTGAGATTATGGAGCACAATGTGAACAAATCAGAAGAGCGGCTGCTTTATGAACAATTCAAAAAGAACTACGGGCTGATAAATGGTGCTTTCCCCATAGCTTTCATTGGTAACAAATTCCTAGTAGGTGATAAAGCAATAAGGAACAACCTCGAATCAGAGATTGTAAAGTGTCTCAAAGAAGAATGCACCTGCCCCACAGAACAGATTGAAAGCTCTACAGCTTATCCTCCAAAACCCACAGAAATCACTGCAGAAAATAAGACAACACTGCACCTGCCGGTCTTCGGTGAGATAGACACTGCAAACATGTCCCTGCCTATTTTTGTAATAATTATTGCTGGGCTGGACAGTTTTAACCCATGCGCGTTCTTTGTGCTCTTTTTTCTTTTGAGTATGTTGGTATATGCAAGGTCAAGAAAGCGTATGTTGATTATAGGTTTAACATTTGTTTTCTTCTCTGGATTCATATATTTCCTGTTTATGGCTGCTTGGTTAAACATATTCATTATTATAGGACAGCTGAAAGCAATCACAATTATTGCTGGATTAATTGCACTATTCGTAGCGGTTGTCAACATAAAAGAATTCTTTTTCTTCAAGAAAGGCATCTCACTTACAATCCCAGATAGTGCCAAGCCTTCTCTTTTCAAGAGAATGCGCAATCTGTTAAAAGCAAGCAGGTTGCCATCCATGATACT
>CAYOTZ010000104.1:0-3578 GCA_964407035.1 uncultured Methanosarcinales archaeon
AAAGTAAAAACCTTGCTCAGTCAAAAATATTTGAGAGGAGGCGAGCATCATGTAAACTGGTCAGGAGAAAACGACCATGGCGTTGCACTCAGCAGCGGTGTGTATTTTGTTCGGTTGCATACCGGGGGACATCAATTTATCAAAAAGTTAGTGTATTTACGTTAAGGGAGGGTATTATGTATCGTAAAAGTTATGGATTCATAATTATCTTTTCCTTTTTATTAAATTATTTATACGCGCAAAATGATTTTTTTCGCGTGGGATACTGGGGCATTTTCCCGGCGCCAGATACTTTAAAAGTATCTGATACTGAAAAACGATTAATAGAAAATTCCAATGCAAATACCATTCAAGCCTGGCTATTGGCTAATGATCCGCATATTGACAGCGTCTTAAAGCAATTAGTCGGTCATTGTCAATACGGTTGGCCGGTAAGACATATCGAAGACGTATGGTTCGATTATCTGGACAGTTTAAATACAACCAATCCTGATAGAGCGGTCTATCATGTTGTGGGCTATAATACTGATGACTATCTTTTAGGGCGAGAAAAGCAGTTTTATTTTTATGGCAAAAATGCCAACGTAGTTAAAACTACTTATAAAAATGAATTCTTTGAATGTTTGAATTTTTATACAAATCCTTCGTCAGGCGGTTTCGCACTTCGGCCGGGATTTGGAGGATATTATCTCGATCATGAGAAGGGAATATATGGCTCTGATGACTATCTAAAAGGTTTACGGTTTATGGGGCATCACATAAAATTAAAAGATCCAGACCATCCTGTAATATGCAGTGGCAATATCAAATATATTAATCCCAATTTACCAATAATACTTAATGATAGTGTTGACGTGATTGAATCGCAATATTATCCATTTAGACGCGATGTAACCTATGATTCTTATGATTATGAATATCAGCAGGATATTATTAAAAATGTTATCGAATAACACTGGGAGAAAACAAAAAATTTACTTGCCGGCTCTCATATTAAATGGTGGGCCATTATTCAAGCCTGCAAATATAAGAATGAACCTTCCAATGAATATAAACGCTATCCTTCCGGGCCGGAATTATTTTTACAGGCCTACCTGGCCGTTTCCAGAGGGGCCAAAGGCGTATACTGGCCTTTACCTATGGCGATCATCGCAGAGATACCAGCTACGTTCGTTATTTCCGAGCCGCTCTGGATATCTGGAATAGCAAAGCTGATCCAAGAAATGTGAAAATAATAAGTTCTCCAGAACGACAATACTCAATTTACGATACTCTAAAATTGGTATTTTCAGAACTTAAAAAATATGGTCCCACGTTAATGGCTCTTGAACCGGAATATGGCTTTTTAGCCACCGGTGAGTACGATACGATTCCGCCTGCTTGTTACATTAAATCCGTTTCCGGAGATTACATCGAAGCAGCGACCTTTAAGAAATATAACGGCCAAGATTATTTTATGATTATTAATCGCATATGCAATACAGGAAATTCCGGTGAAATCGGTATTCCTGCGCCGCCGCAAACCGTTACGGTTTATTTTCATAATTTATTAGCCAATCAATGTTATACGATTAAAGATCTTTTAAATGATAGAACGTATTTATTTTGTTCGGATAATAATGGCGAATTTAGTTTTACATATAAACTGGGGCCTGGTCGTGGAAGGTTGTTTGAACTAAGCGCTTATGGAGATAATTGGAGCGGTGAATTTTATATCTCCAATGATCTGAAGATTAATGGAGATAAAAGCATTTTTATTGCTTCAGGTAGCACTCTAAAATTTCATTCTGGCAAATCATTAACTCTGGATGGCGGCAGTGTTTTAGAAGCCTATGGTAATGGACAAGATTCTGTGCTATTTACAAGAAACGGTACTTATAATTGGTATGGCATTGTTGTAAAAAATAACAGCATGTTATTACTGGACCGTTGCAAAATTAATAATTCTTCTTATGGTATTTATTTTGATGAGAATTCGCAAGGAACAGTAACCAACTGTAGCTTAAATCATCATACACGCGGTTTTTATATAGTGAGAAGCGCTCCTCAAATTGAGTATTGTCAAATAACCAATTGTACAGAAGGCATACGTTTATATCATGCCTACAATCCGCAATCATGGATCAAGGAAGATTTAAACAACATTGAAATAACAAATTGTACCAGTGTTGGAATTATTTTTATAGATTCTTCACCATTTATAAAAAACTTGACTTTAAAAAGAAATTATCGTGGTAGCTGGCATGTTTCTTCTTCCGAACCAATATGGGATCATGTACAGGTTGACTCCTCCCAAATTTATGCTTTTATGAGCAGCTCTTCTTCATGTCCTGATTTATATTACAACTCTAACTATCAAAAAGGGGGTTTTAATTCGTTTACAAACAGCGGGGATATTGGCGTGCAAATTTTTATTAGCTCTTATCCCAATTTTGGTCATTATCCGTTTAACAATGGTTTTAATTCTATTTTAAATAATTCAAGTTACGAAATGAAAAATTCAAATGATACTTATATTTATGCTCAGGGGAACTGGTGGGGAAATCCGAATGGACCTGATTCAAATGAACTAGAAGGTCCTGTTTACTGGTATCCACATTTAAGCAGTCCACCATCTGAAAACTCAAAAGGAAATTCATTTTCTGACTTTTCTGATTCAATCAACGCTGCTTTTCCGGAAGATTTGGAAACAGCTTATGAAGAACAAATAAAAGGCAATTTTGAGAAAGCGGCTCAGTTGTTTAAAGAATATTTTACAAGTAAACAAGATGACAAATATGCCGAAAGAGCCTGCGTGGAATACACCAAGAGCTGTGATTGTTATTTGTCGCCAGAAAAAATGTTAGATGAATTTGAGAAAACTGTCCAACAGGTTAAAGAGTCTGACCTACAATTTTTGTTAAACGATGCCCAGATTACAGTAATGGTACGGATTAATCAAGTTAAAGAAGCTTTGGGAAAAATTGATTTGACAATGCAGTCTGCTTTAAGCTCAGATGAAAAAAACCGCCTATTATTGCAAAAAGCATTCATCTATATCTATGATCTTGATCAACAAGAACAGGGACAGAAATATCTTGAAGAAATCGTAAATAACAGTCCAAAAGGTAACTATACTTATGAAATTGCTTTTACTGAACTTAGTTATTTAGAAAAGAATTTCAATAACACTTTGGCAAAAAAAACTTTACCTGAACCAGTTTCAAGCATTACTGTAAAAGATTTTGCTATTCGCGCATATCCTAATCCTTTTAATAATTCTATTACTGTTTCCTATCAGCTACCCGGACCTGCTATTATTTTGTCTGATATTTATGACAATTGCGGAAAAAAAGTATGGTCGATACAAAAAACGCATGAGAGCAGTGGTACGTTCAAATTTGTCTGGAAAGGGAAAAACAATATTGGTTTGCCGGTTTCCAGCGGTGTTTATTATTTAAGAATTCAATTAGAAAAATTAAATACTGATCAAAAAATTTCAGAAAAATACTTAAAATTAATCTTAATAAAATGAATTAAACTTTTTTGAAAAATATTTCTTAACTGGTCTGTCAAAAATTTAAATTTTACAGACCAGT
>CAYOTZ010000105.1:0-3554 GCA_964407035.1 uncultured Methanosarcinales archaeon
AATGTGAAAACATTTGAAATATTCGGCACGAAAGTGTATAATGTGCCGATAATAAACAGCACAACAACTGGGCCATTTACCACAGGTATACTTTGGGACACAAGTGACGATACAAACGGCGAGTATGACAATGAAAAGGAAGACCTTGTTTTCATAACAGAGAACAATGAAACGCAGTCCACTCCATACGGTATTGCCGATTATGTAACTAAGGTGCCCGCCTTGCTAAGGGCATATAAAGGCGAAGGCACAACAATTGAGTTCTTCTTAGAAGTCAATTGAGCTTCTTCAAATTTTTCCTTTTATACCAATACACATAGCCAAAAAACATGAATACAAACAATATCAAAACAATTAACAGTGTCTTAATTTTAGGAGTAATTAAAGCTTGTTTTGGAGCCTCTTTGTAAGGTTTTGAAATGTTTATTTTACTGTAAGCCTCTATAAGGCTCAAAGCATCCAGCATTCCACTGGAAAAATATCTCCCAATATAAGGTAACTTTGCCAAGATCTGTTCCCACTCGAACCACTGTGGATTCGTAATAATAGGGCTACTGAGCAATTCCAGAATACGCCTTAAATCTTCTTCAGTTATAAAATTCTCTTCTTTCTCAAGCCCAAAAATCGGGAGCAGTCCAGTCTCTACAGGGCATTCCCCGCAATCAGATGGGCATGACTCACAGTCCTCTGCTGGCTCACAGAACATGTTTCCGCAAATGGAAATATTTCCAGATATATCCTCACCAAATGTAGGTATAGATGGAGGAACCCTTCTTTTACGGGGAAAATCACATTCATCTGTTATGTCCTGAAAGAGATAATAAACTTTGTTATTTGATATCGGTGCAGGGAGCATCATTTGATAATCTGCTGCCTCGCCATTAAAGGCTGTTCCATTCTTACTGACGGTAAACACAAACACAATATTACCCTTTGAATCTTTCAATAGTCCTATTTCGTATTTTCCTTTTTTGGAATTAAGGGTTCTCCCAGGAGCAGTTATGTTTCTATTACCAACATTAAAAACCCTTGTTTCATTGAAGACTGCACTTCCAGATACCCTTTGCCGGATAGGGTCTGGCAATTCTGAGTATTTCATAATTTCATCGAGAGATTCAGGTGAGGCAGCTACTAAAGAATTAATATATCCTGGATTTGGATAACTGTAGAACAAAAGCAAATTTTTACTATAAGTTCGCAATACAGCGTATATCTCTGTGCGATAGCATTTAATTAACCCCAAATTTTGTTTGTGGACGCTTAAAGAAAGACCAGATACGCTCAGAATCACAGGGTCACTATTAGAACCTGTGAGATTCCCATAAAATCCTTCCCAATAAGAAGCACCGCTCTGTTCCAAATCAAGCCTGGTCACATTACCATGAAAAGCTTCATCACTTATGATTCGAGCCACAATCCCTCCTTGTTCCCCTAGAAAAAAGAAAACCAGCCAAACAATAGCTAATAAAAAGGAGAGTAAAAGCAGTTCCAAATGCCATTTTCTCATCATGTTAAGTGAATTAAAATCTTTGCGTGATTTTGTTCCTTGTGAGTAGCAGCACAATCAATAACAGCAATACAAAGGCAACGACAGCTGTTGAAATCAACCAGTAATCAAAGCTCTTAACCTTAAACTCAAATTCTTGGGTTAAGGAGTTTATGAGTATACCCTCTCTCTTTCCAAACCTAACTTTTAGAGTCACTCGCGGATTATCTTTAAAATCCACATCTTCAAGCTCTGCTCTTATTAAAAAAACTGCTTGGTCACCTACTCCAATCGCTTGAGGTTCGCTCCCTATGGTCGTTTCTTCACCATCAATTATCAAGCCAACTATCTCAGGGTCTACATATACAGTGCTCTCTCCTATATTTTCAATTAAAACCTCGAACCATTTCCTTTGTTTATTGTAAACCACAGCTTTAACTCTTATTTGCGAATTATCTTCAAAACTAATAATTTGCACTTCTGACTTCTGTGTTAAAAGCTTGTCCAGTGACCCGGGGCTGTTACCCAATAAAATCTTACTTTCTACATTGATATGCTCATTTTTATGCTCAGTAAGGTCAATGTCATAAGTAAGTGCCTTTATTTCATTTCCATCCAAGAAAAACGACTCTTTATCACCAACACTAGCGATGGTTTCGTTCGCATCAGTGAAAAGTGTGTGTGACAAAGATTGAACATATGTAGCAACATCTCTTTGGTTCTCATATATTACTTCAAGCTTTCCTGAAGCCATGTTATACCGCACCCCTATTATTGATACTTTGGGGCTGTAAGCAGGGAGGGGGAAGATAGCGAGCGCGTACATCTGCTCATTCCGCCCTTGCCCAAATTTCAGCAACACCTTGATACCTGTTTCGTCTCTAATTTTCTTTGCACTTGTGAACAGGTCATAACCCACAACTATGCTTGCAGATATGTCAGAATTTACAATAAAATCCAGAACGCTGTGAGGGATATTTGAAGTTCCTATGAGTAGTACTGGAAATTCGTTGTTAAACAAGCCTGGCTCCAAAACCTCTCCATTTGTCATGATTATCTGGTTTGTCGGGCGCTTATTTAAGAACATCTTTACTAGATTAATATTGTCTAAATATTTGTCTCCAGTATTTATTATATCAGGATTAAATTCTACAAGCTTCTTTTTCACTTCTCTATCAACATGTCCGTAAATGATAACCCTCTTCGCATTTTTTTTGAGAAAATCATATATGCTATTGATATTATGCTTACTTGCATAGAGAATGAAGGAATTCGTTAACAAAGCATAGGGGGCAACTGAAACAGTGTTGTACCCAAATTCATCATTCAGAACAATGAAACTATCAATACCAAGTTTAGAAATAACCCTCTCTGCAAGCCACAAGTTTGTTTCATAAGGATTAGAGAAGACCACCCTTTCCACATTAAATCCTCTGTTTCTTAGAAGTGCTTCATACCCGGTAATAAAGTTATTATCTGACTCTACTAAAAGCACATCCCTCAAATTAGTATTTAGAATCTCTCTGTACAATTGGACCCCCTGAGCCTCCTCAATAATAAAATTGGCATCAATATCCATCAAACGAGCATACAAAAGACCCAAAGCAACATCCTGCCACTCTTTAGAGTTAATCACAACCTGGTCTTCTGCAAAAACTATAGGAAAAATTAAGAAAAGAACAAGTAACAGCAAATACCATCTCATTTTTATTTGAATAGCTCACTATATTTATATATTTTTCGAGATTAATAAGAAAAAGAACAAGGAAAAAGTTTTTACTCTATGTCAAGGAAGAAATAGTAGGTCTGGGATGCACTCTGGTTAACCGGCACAATTAATTCGTAATCAATGGTAGTTGAGTTTCTAAAATCCTTTTGATCATTGACCACAGTAACGCCATATGCCAGGACATTATATTCGTCTTGTGCCACACTTCCGTCATCCTTAAACACACCCACGCTATAAATCGAGTTGTTTAAAACACCACCGCTGGTGTAAGCAGTCAAATTAGCTACTGGAACATTTGAAACGCTGGCAATTGTTTTGGTACCGTCATTAAAAACATTT
>CAYOTZ010000106.1:0-3481 GCA_964407035.1 uncultured Methanosarcinales archaeon
TCGTTTACGACGACCCAAGTGACTGGGAGTTCGTCGAGAAGACGGATCCCACGGGCAAGAAGTACATGGACCTGCAGGACTGGCAGAAGGAGCAGGTGTGGCACGCGTTTGAGGAGTTTTGGAACCTTTTCAATCACAACGAAAACGGCCTCCCGAACTGGGAAGCGATCGAGCCCTATGTCACAGGGTCTTTTGTGGACTTCGTGCGCGGGGACTATGACTCAGCCTTACAGAAGGGCAGGTACATTTACCTTGTAGAAAAACTGGAAGACGTGCCCTATCGGGCAATGTTGCTCGAATCCGCTGAAGATGGGCACGTGAAAGTCAGAATTGTGCTGGTCATGGACAGATCCTACCAGGTTCAATATCGCGATATAGAAAGCGGAGCCATTTTGGAAGAGGGCAAGTGGCTTCCGTATGCTACATGGAATTTCATCCTGACCTATCGGGGTGGTCATTGGGTCATCGAAGAAGAGAACCATAGACTCTTTGAGGAATAGGACACTCCTATGAACAAAGGGGCTGTTTATTCTCTCCGGGTACTAATCGGAATGACGGTAACCGCGCTTGGTGCAGCTGTTCTCTTTGGCTTTGCCCAGACGGCGGGCGCTCAGATCGACTGTCAAGGAAGGGATTGCGAGGTAACTGACACCTGCAATGGACCGGGGTGCCCCCCGAATCCCGGAGACGAAGATTCGGGCAGCAACCCGGGCGGTCAAACAGAAACCGGTGATGTGGGCCCCGGCTGTTCTGTGTCCGAAATTCCTGAAGAAGGTGACGGGGCAACCTGCTCCTTGTATTGTCGTGATGATCGTATCGACTACGTCTACCTAGAAAGCGAGCGGATCTGGGTTGCCGCCGGCGCTACGATCAACGGCGAGATGGACTTCGAGAGACCCCCAGGTAGTGGTTTTCCCATATGTAACTGGACCTTCGCAGAGGAGCCTCCGTGCACGACAATTACCATCACGCCGAGCGGCGAGATTACGTGCGGAGGCAACTTCAGCGTCTCTGCCAGTGCACGCGTCCCGTGCATGACCGTGTTGCGCGATCCATATCCAAGGGGCCTTGTCTCCGCACCAAACGTGTTTTGGTTGAACGGACCCTGGTCAGCGATCGGGTCAGCGAGCTCACGCGCTTGGTGCACGCCGACGATTCGGAACTATACGCTCCAGGTAGGATGGCAGTTTCTTCCAGGTGTCCCTCCTGCCTGGTTCTTTGACGAGCGCTCCTGGTCAGAAGAACCCCCATATGCCTACGGCATGGCCGTAACCCACACATACCAGACATCCTCCTGGGGTCTCCCCGAGACAGGTCCTTCCCTGGAGGGGAAGCTCAATCTTCCCGCGTATCAAGTGCGTGTGGGCACAGCGTGGCAGGCGATGGTTCGTCGCTCGTGGGAGGAGCTGGAAAGGGGAGATCGAAAGACTTTCAACTGCGATGCAGGCGACACGGAATGCTGGGAGCTCTATGCCGTATGTGAGGTGCCCGGCACAGACCCGGAGGACGATCAGTGCTATGAGTGGCGTTGGGTGACCCGCGACACTGGCTGGGTTCCGGTGGACCTGACACAGTATGGCTACGCTCAGTCCTACTATTTGAGTTGGGCCGCCGGAGACGTATCGATGCCGCCTCCCGGGATCCCGGCCGTCCCACTCAGTCAGCGACTGTGCAACGTGCCGGTGCCTATCATCGAGGCCCAGGCTCTGCTCAACTCGCCCGGGAATTCGCCCTGAGGAGAGAGGGGGTGTCGCTGTTTGTGACTCTGTTTCTTACATGGGCGCTAGGCGCCGCAGGGATGGACCTCCTGCGGCGCAAGGTCCGCTGGTGGTGGTCGCTCATTGGGCTGCTTGGGGCTGGGGGGTATCGTTTGGCGGTCTGGGTCAGGGACGAGTTCGATCCGGGAGCAGCGCTGATCCTCTTTGTCGTTGTGACCGCCTCCTATGGCCTGTGGAAACGAGGCTGGTGGGGTGGGGCGGACGCCAAGATGGCGATGACGCTGGCCCTCGGGATCCCGGAGCTGGCCTTCATCGGCCTGGTTGCTGTCTTGAGCCTTCTGGTGTCCAGCCTGATGCTCCTGGCCCGGCGGGGAGAGCAGAGCGTTGCCCAAGTTGTTGCACATGCCATACAGGTGGTAAGGGCCGGAGAGAATGACGGCGAAAGGCTGCCGCTGGTTGCGGTCATGGCGGCTGCAGTTCCCGTCTATCTTGTGTTGACGACATTGCTGCTGTGATCCCTTCGCGTCACACCTATCAAACGCCCTTCTCTCTCCTCGCTGGCGTCCTGCTGGCGGCTATCTGGTTGGCTGTGACCGCCTATGCGGCTTCAGCGCATGGGCCTCCTGGTATGTCCGCTGATGGGGGCACAGATGCCTTGGCTGGGGTCATCAGCGACGTCGCCGTCGCGGTGGTGAGGTTTCTGATAGGCGCTGGCGTGGCGGTGTTCGTAGTGGGCGTAGCGCGCGGCGCTTTCGATGGCGTCCTGGCTTCCGTGTTCGGAAGCCCGGGTGCTGCGAGCCTTGGCCTTGTGCGCATGGCAGGGATGGTGGCGGCGTTTCTGTTACTGCTTCTGAGCTTCGGGGCGTCTCGCGCGTTTGTCGAGATGCTGCTGAATCAGTTTATCAACAAGGGAGCGCTTGCCGCACCCGTGCCTGGCCGCGTGGACGTGTACGTGCCCGCAGGCGCCCAAGGGCTGCAGGACTTTGCAGGTGTGATTGGCGAGGTGCTACGCATCGTGCTGTTTCTGATGGGCGCCTGGTTCCTGGTAAACATGCTCTTGGCGCTGATCAGCGGTCAGATCGGTTTCGCTACCGGCTCGCCCGGTGCGCTCGCTCGGCTGGTGGAACGGATTGTCACTTCACTGGTGCTGTTGGTGATTGGCGCGTTCACACCGTCGTTGACGCGAGATCTCGGCTTGGCCATCGACACCGTGGGCGCGGTATCGAACGCAGGACAGGCGATCCATCTGTACGGGGTGGTTTTCGCAATGGTCATCGACATCCTGCTCGCGGTCTTCGTTGCGGTGGTCATCGTGGTGGTCGTGGGATCGGGATTTGTCGCGCAAGCGGGCATGGCACTGGGGCTCCCCGGTGGATTGGGGACGGGCATCGCGCGTGTGGTCACAGCATTCGTGCTTGCCCTGTTGGGCTTTGGGGCCATCAGTGTGGCCAACCATGTGCTCATCAGCCTCTTGGGCTAGGGGGGCTAGATATGCTGACGGCGGCGGTGATACGCGGCAAGAGCTCGCGCCAAGGCACCAATCGAGGATGATGGAGCGCCTGTGGCCGCCGGCATGATGGTTCTCGCCTAGGGGATCGCTGCAATCCCAGAGGCAGCGTATGGGCAGACGTTACCTACGAGGATTGACCTGAGCGGCCATAATGCCTACAATCGAATATACAAGCGGGATCACGCTCTCAGAGCAAGGTCCCGTTTGAGCCCCGGGCGTGCCCCCCTCACGTCCGGGGTTGTCTTCTTGTTTG
>CAYOTZ010000107.1:0-3460 GCA_964407035.1 uncultured Methanosarcinales archaeon
TTCCCTGTCAATATTGCCTGCAAGCCCGAGTAGCTTGAGCAGTATCCCGAATAAGATGAGAACAAGCACATCTGGTATCTTGAACTTCTTGAATGCTATTTTCGCAAGCAATGCGAGAATTATGGAAACTCCAATCAAGAAGACAGGAAATATTGGCGTGGCTGTGGTTAGCTCCATTTATACTGCTCAACACTCTGAGTTTTTAAAATTTTTTACTTTAGTAACAGAAACAGGATTAGTAACACAAATCCGAGTGAGGCAATAAACAGAATCACCATAACCTTGAAGTAGGTTTTGTAGAGTTTATCAAACGGGTTTTCCCTGAGTCCCATTACTTTTGTTTGAGCTTCAAGCATGCTCTTGGAGTTTCTCAAGCCGAAATATGTCAGTAGGAAAGCAAATGCAAATATGATTACTGGCAGTACAAATATGGACCACATAAGCTGTTCTTAATTGACAGATTACTTAAATTTTTTGTTATGATTTATTAAACCAGTATACAAAATAGTAACATTTATATATTAGTTTGTTTTATTATATATTATCACCTCCAGAATTACATCATAACTAAGCATCTTAGTTATGTTCTCCCCTTAAACCCTTCCCCAGGGAATGGCTCTCAGCAGCTCTTTCTAAAAACCACCCCTCATCCCTTGAGAGCCATTTTCCCTTCTAATTACACTGCTATATCTTTCCCAAAAATTTATATATTAGTATATTATAACTCTATATAAGTTGGGGGTAACAGAATGGTAATCCTTTTTGACAGGTTCCATTTACCAGAAGACATATACGAGATAATCTTTGCGACAAAGCAGCAGAAGATAGTTGCAAAACTCTTGTTAGCAGAGATGAAGATGCATAGTGGCGAGCTGACGAAAAGTGAGATGTCGCTTTTTGCTACAAAGCTTCACGAGGGAAAAATTGTAGCTGAGCTTGACGAGCCAGAGTTCAAGGGCAAGCTTGTGAAGCTCTCCTATAACAAGCGCCAGTTCTATGATAGGATTCTAACTCCTATGAAGTCCATGGGCTTGGTTGATTATGACATGTACAACCGCAAATACATGATTTCAAAGAATTTCAAGAAAAGCATGTTCGAAATAGGGATAATGTGGGACAGAGAAGTTGACAAGCCAGCCCAGAAGCTTAATGTCAAAATCAAGGATAAGTTATGAAACCAGAGCTGCTTCTCAGAAAATACGCACCTAACAATCGAGAGTACAGGATAATACTGAGGCACTCTAAAAAAGTGGCTGAGATTGCTCTCAGGTTGGCATCAAGAGTAAAACAACCAGTGGATAAGCAGTTGGTGTATCTTGGTGCTATGCTGCACGATATTGGCAGATTTATTCATCCTCCTGGATGCCAATCTGTTTGGCATGGCGTGGCAGGTGCTGAGATAATGAGAAGAGAGGGTTATCCAAAGATAGCGTTGATTTGCGAGAGACACTTAGGAGCTGGCATAACAAAAGAAGAGGCAGTGAAGCACGGGCTTCCTGCAAGGGATTATTTGCCAGAGAGCATTGAAGAGAAGATTGTTTGCTATGCAGACAAGCTAGTTTCTGGCAGCAGAGAGATTAGCTTTGAAAAAGCTTTAGAGAGATTCCAAAATGAGCTTGGAAGCACTGTTGCCAAGAGGCTGCTCAAGTTACATAACGAGATTATAAGCCTAAGCTCATAGAAAGCTTTTTAACCAGATTCTATTTGCTTTAGAGAGAGGCGACGGTGGTCTAATGGCTATGACAACGGCCTTCCAAGCCGTTTATCCGGGTTCGAATCCCGGCCGTCGCATTTTTCATACGCTAAAGTTTTCTGCTTATTACCAAAACATTTATTAGACAATGTTTGCTAATCAGTTACTTCAATTGAATGGAAGCAAAAAATAATGAGAATAAAAGCTTATACAACTGCACAGCAGGGTAATTTAGAATTAACATTATACCATATGGGTAATTATCACAGTGATGCTGTGTGGAAGAGAATTGCTAGGTTTCTCTTGAAAAGAACACAGGTTGCTTCTCAGTACAGAGCTTCAACTAGGATTGGAGCACCTTATGGAACTGCTGTTCTTAAAATAGATTATGCTATAGGTAAAACTCCAAAAGAGATAAAGGCAGGTCATGCTTTTCTGCCAATCAGAATAAGCAACCCCATAGAAATAGCAGCAATACTGCTTGATGGCATAGATCTGTGCTTAACACTCTCTGATGAAGTGAAAGATGAAATAACAAGGGAAAAACTTGAGTTATTGGTTGCTGACACTGTTCTCAAGCTATTTCCAGAATTTACAACCAATGAAGAAATCGCAACCCTTAAATAGCACAAAGCTTGCTCTTTTTTTATGTCTCATTACGAGCTATTTGCAAGTTCTATTAAAAGCTATATCATAACAAAGCATTTCAAGCGGGATTTCAAGCACAAAGAAGAGGCAATTGCACTTGTTCTTGATGTAATACAGTCAGACCATGAGAGGTTTGAGCAACTCCACAAGCTGGAAGAGCAGCTAAAAGGAAATCATATTTTTAGAGGCAAAATTAATGGAAAGCATATAGTTTATGCAATCACTCCAGAGCACAATTTGATATTTCTCAGATCATTCAAGAACTTCAAGCAGTACGAGGAGTTTCTTTCTGATAAGAGAAGAATATTAAAAATGATACAAATAGCTAAAGCAGAAATATAGCAAATTTTAAATATTAGCAATATGAATAAGTGTTAAAAATGAGGTGTTGTCAAATGAGGAAGAACAAAAAGGCTGCCTTGCAACTTTCTATAAGTATGATTGTCATAATCGTGCTTGCTATGACCGTTCTTGGGTTGGGCTTGACTTTCACCCGTGATTTGTTTGACAAGCTTCAGGATATAGTGGGTCTGACTTTTTCAAAGATAAAAAAAGAACTCAATACAAAGCTTGATACGAGTGAAGAACCACTTGTTTTCTCAACCACTAACTTGGAGATGTCAAGAGGTAGTAAGCAATTAGAGGGTTTTGGTTTTCGTAATGACGGCAACTCAGAGATGAAAATAGGCATAAGGTTTTTTCCGGTTAAGTGCCCTCCAGGAGCAACTTGTGATGTAGAGGAAATTGAAGGTAAGTGGTTCACCTACATACAGGGTGCAGAAGCATATACAATTAAACCCGGTTCAAGAATAATGAGAGAAGTGCATATAAGCGTACCGAGAGGTGCAACTACTGGACTTTACCTTATTAAGATGGTAGCATATACTGGCTCACCACAAGGTTCTGCATGCCCTTCACTTGATAACTGCCCAAACGAACTGGCTTCAACACAGATCTTCTTAACGGTTGGTTAGAGGTAAATGCTCAAGAAGTATAAAGAAGGGAAAAGTTTGATATAGTCAAGTTGGTCCTTGATAAGTAATAACTAAGCATCATAGACAGATTATAGCAAATTTTAAATATTAGCAATATGAATAAGTGTTAAAAATGAGGTGTTGT
>CAYOTZ010000108.1:0-3384 GCA_964407035.1 uncultured Methanosarcinales archaeon
CATTACCAGTTAGCTGGCAAGTGCTGACATTCTGCCAGCTTCCAGTAGCGTTATGCCTGAATATTGCTTTATCCAGGGCAACGTTATCCTTCCAGTAAACTGAAATTTTCACAATACTTCTGTCACCTACAATCCCTCCTGAATCGTCTGAGTCCTGTTCAAACCATGGTGGTTTTGTTGATTTTATCTTGCAGGAGACATTAATACTATCTGGACTTGTGTCCTCATTTGAAGTTACATTAAAAATCGCCCAGAAATTACCAATAGTTTTATTAGAGCAGTTGAACTCCACTACGCTTATGTTGTTGTTACCTTTACTCACACCGTCTGTCCAGTTGTCCCCAATGCTGGAGCAATTACCAGCTACACAACTAACCACTACATTTGTGTGGTCGCTAAAGAACTCCAAGCTGGCAGTCCCAAGTATTTCTCCTCCATTTTGTTCACCAATACCCAAATCCCTTTGGCTCTGATTCCATATAATTATATTGTTAATGATTTCGCAAGACACGTTTATTTGGTCTGGAATAAAAGCTTCATCTGAAGTTGCATTGAACACTGCCCAAAATTTGCCAGTTGTGGCATCAGAACAATTGAACTTAACATTCACTGTTTCACCATCCGACATATCCTTTCCATCAGTAAAATTATCCTTTATTTGAGAGCAATTCCCTGCCACACAGCTCACAACCACATTTGTATTGCTTCCAGTTGAGTTAAGCAAAACACTGTCTGTAAGTTCTCCCTGGTTAACTGTGCCCTTCCCAAGATTAAGCTGGCTTGAATCCCATTCCACAGGTATTTTCCTTACCTGAATTCCACTGGTATTGGCTGACTCAGCACTGAGTGGGTTTTTAGCAGTAATCATGCACCCCACTGTATAATTTCCTGGAAGCTTTCCTGTGATATTAAATGTCTTGACTGTCCATGTGCCTTTTATGAGAGAATTTATTGAATAAGAACTCGTGTTTGATTCAAGGTCAGTCGTGCTTGTTGTAATGTTCTTGTTTGGTGCACAGCTTTTGCTTGTATTGCAGTATCTTGGATAAACAATTATACTTGAGCAGTTAGTGTCTTCATTTGTGCAACTAACATTGCAAGTTATAATGAAGGTATCATCTTTTGTTACATTGATATTCTGCGATGGAGCAATTAATTCCACACTTGCGTTTGAGACATAATCAAAGTGGATATGAACATCCACATCATTAAAGAATACTGCATCACCATTGTTGTTAGTACCGCCAGTGTTCCTACTGGCCCTTACCCTCACTGCAACATCATTGTTATACTGGGTTATGCTATTGAGCACTGCTGGTTGAGTCCACACATATGTGACATTGCCTGGGTCCGGGGCAAGTTGGAAATCAGCCTGATTGCCATTGAATATGCATGCTCCGTCTGGTGAAGAGGGGTTACCAGCTCCGGCACGATCCTCAGTTTTGCTGGTAAAGTACACTGAACACGTTACTTTAGTGATGTTGTAATCTGTACTGCTAATGTTGGTTGTTAGGTTTATTGTATCATTATAGTAAAAGGTTTGGTCATAATCGTTAGTTCCAGCAAGATTATCGTAACCCAGCTCATCGTCTTCAACATCCCAAGCTTCAATAAATGAGCCTGTTACTGTTATTCCCAGATACTTTGGATTCATGTAGGCACCTCTTTTGGGCAGGTTCATGTAAAAGAACCCGCTTAAAAGTATTAGCCACAGAATTATAGCAACAGGAAAGCTCTTGTAGAGATTTACCCTATTGCATATATCTGCCCTTAAAGCCAGTATGCCTAACAAAAAGCTCACTATGGTAACTATATAAGCGTCCCACACTTGTATAGGCAGTGTGCCGTGTGCTTTCATAATCAAAGAAACAGTATCAGGGATCCTTTCCAACATAGTCCTGCCCAGTATCGGTACAGAGATGGCTAACACTATCAACAGTAATAACTTGCGTTTGTTTGGCTTTAACACATCTTTGACCAAGAAAAAGAATTCGAGAGGTAAAAGAATGAACGCAGCTATCCATGCCGCATGGAATTCCAAACCCACCCCATACGTGCAGAACCCATGAGAACATATGAAAAAGGTTTTTAACCCGAATAGGTGTGGTATGTCAAAAATGAACAGTATTGCCCAAACCCACCACAGATAGAATGCTCCTATATCTGCCTTTCTTAACGACACACCTGTTTTAAGTGCTTTCCCTAAGTAGTAGATGATTAAACTTGCTAATTGCCAAATCAGTAGAGAGCCGATACCAGCTGCAATTACATGTGTCAGTGTTGGTAAATGTTTGTATAGAATGAGGAATTGAGTAGTGATACTCATCATACCCCATGCAAACATGAACAGAACAATAGAATTAGGCAACTTTGCTTCCTCTTTAATTTCTTTAAAAGCCCTGTGCGGTAACACTATTGCCTTGATTGCACCCAATATCAGTTTCCTCAAAATTTCCACCTCACCCTTTTCTCAGCTATAGAATGACGTCTTGAAAAAAACCCTAATTTACTAATCTCATTTGAGAGCAGCTTATGTATTGGTTTTTGCACTGAAATAGAGGGTTGGACAAAGCACACATAACTGCATCCCCCACACTCAGAGAGTAGTTTCTCCCTCTCTTTTAACCCTCTTTTCCACAAGCTTTTTATGTCCTCTTTGAGTATATTGCCTATTGTGAACGGGTAGGAGCACCCAGAGAAATCGCCTCTCTGTGATAACGAAACAAACAATCTGAATACCTCACATCTAAACTGCGGACTTTGAGAAATCATGAAATTGGGTAGCAGGTTGATATACTCTAAGTCATTGAGGATGAATCTGGGATTGCTCTTCTTAAGGGCATACAATCTTTTTTTAATTAGTTCACAGGTTTCAGCATTTATGAAATATTTTGGGTCATGTTGGACGAGTTGATATATAATAAAATCAGCGTTCGCCTTGGCGAATTTTAGCACATCCTCTATTTCATTATAATTCAAATTGTTGATTACAAAATACAAACCAATGCTCGATTTAGTGAACTCTCTCAGTTGCCTTATGCCCTTTACTGTCCTTTCAAAGCTTCCCTTACCTCGAATTTTGTCGTGTGTTGTTCTCAATCCGTCCAGAGAAACAGTTACTCTATCAACAGTCCCACATAGTTTCTTTGCTCTTTCCTTTGTAACGAGAGTTGCATTGGTATTCAAAGAAATTAGCATATGCTTTCTCTTTGCATGTGAAGCTATTTCTTCAAGGTCCTTTCTCATCAACGGCTCCCCGCCAGTGAGAGCCAGGACAGATATCCCTAACATAGCCAGCTTATCTATGGCTAACTTGGCTTCTACAGTAGTAAATTCGGATTTGGAAGCGCTCACATAGCTCCAAATCTTGTTTCCACTAGGGCT
>CAYOTZ010000109.1:0-3370 GCA_964407035.1 uncultured Methanosarcinales archaeon
TAAGTGGTTGTGTTCATAGCTGCTGATTTTCTTAGTTCTACATATACAAATGGCGGATGTGGTGTAACGGTTAGCATGGGAGCCTGTGGAGCTCCAGGAGCGGGTTCGACTCCCGCCATTCGCCCTGTGTTGGAAAAATGAAACCGAAACTAGCAAAAGGAATGAGAGACTCTCCACCAGAGGTTCAGATAGTGAAAAATAGATTGATTAACACATTACGTAGGATATTCGAGCTTTATGGCTTTTCACCCTTTGATACACCTGCAATAGAAACTTACGAGCTATTGGCTGCAAAATATGCAGGCGGTTCTGAAATCCTAAAAGAGATTTTTACATTGCGGGACAGAGGCAACAGACAACTCGCTTTGAGATATGACCTCACAGTGCCCTTGGCACGCTTCATTGCTTTAAACCCGCAGTTAAAGCTACCATTCAAAAGATATCAGATAAGCAAGGTATGGCGGGATGGTCCTGTTGGTCCTGGCAGATACAAGGAGTTCTGGCAGTGCGATGTTGATATTGTCGGTTCTGGCAGCTTTCTTGCTGACGCAGAGATTCTCATGCTGGCAAATGATGTTTTCAGAGAACTCGGGCTTTCTGTTGAAATTTATCTCAACAACATAAAACTGCTTCGTGGGATACTCAAGGCTTTTAAGATTGAGAGCATAGACGCAGCAATGATAGTGCTCGACAAAAGGAACAAGCTAAGTAAAAAAGAGTTACAGAAAGAGTTTCAAGAAATAAATGTGGAAAAAAACTTGGCATTAAAACTTCTAAGTTTTTTTGACAACATTAGCAGTAACCCACTAAGCAGCATAAAGTCGCTCTCCCAGAACAAGGAGCTAATTGCAGGACTTAACGAGCTAAAAATTATTTTTGACTATTTAAAGCAAACCAATGTGGCTTTTAAATTTGAACCAAATCTGGCACGAGGATTAAGTTATTATACTGCCACTATTTTTGAGGTTTTTTTAAAACAATCTGAAAAAAAATTGAGCTTAGCTGGCGGAGGCCGTTACGACAGGATAATCGGGCTTTACTCTGGGTCAGAACAAGATGTGCCAGCGGTTGGAATCTCTTTTGGCCTGGACAGAATTGCAGATGTGCTTGGCAAATCAAATAAGAGAAGCCCTACTCAGCTTCTTATTGTTGGGATTGGCAACGCAGCAAGTGCGTTCCAGCTTGCTTCAAAGATTAGAGCAAACGGGATTTGCTGTGAAACATCTCTTTTTGAAAAAGGTGTTTCAAAAGCTTTGAGTTATGCAGATTCTCTTGGCATACCCTTTGTCGCTTTTTATGGAGAAAAAGAGAAGCAAGCAGGCAAGATAAAATTGAGAAACATGAAAACAGGCGAGGAATCTTTGGTCAAGCTTAATGAGCTAGTAAAGATATTGATTTCTCAACACGAAGATTAACTAAGATTTTAAATGTGCAGTAACTACCGCACCAGTTGTTAGTATTGCTGCAATTAGACCTGTAGAGTCATCGCTGAGCAAACTAAACCTTATATGGTTCCGATTCAAGCTCAGCAAATAGGCAAGAAACAGGAAAAGCAAATAACCAAGAACAACATTTGTAAAAGCAACACCCACCAACTGAATATAGCCATGTTTTATTTCAATCATCTCAAACTTCTCCTTATTCCAGAGGCCTTCTCATAGTAGTATCTTGCCTTTTTAAAATTACCAGCTTCATAAGCTAAATCTCCTTTCTCGTGATAATACCCTGCCAGCTTCTCGAGGTCCCTGCTTCTAGTAAAATAAACAAATCCACCACCCAACAGAAAACCAACTGCCAATAATAACAACACAGTTACAATCGGCTTGGTGGTCGCCATTATCTCAACAAAGTTCCTGCCAGTAATCTTTGATTGCCTCTCACAGTCAATCTCATCAATTAATGTGTTGCAGTCATTATCAATTCCATCGCAGACTTCTCTTTTTGGCATCCTGTAACCAGTGCATTCGCATTTTGTTATCTTGATCTCAGTTGAATTAAACAGGTTATCTACTAAACCGTCACAATTATCATCAACGAAATTGCATAACTCTCTCGCATTTGGATGCACAGAGGCATTAAGGTCGTTGCAATCAATAGCATTATACAAACAATCAGAGCTCGCTGCAACACCGTAACCGTCATTGTCAATATCACTACAAGCCATAATAAGCTCACTGAATATCAGTAAGATTACTAAAAGGTTCAAGCTTTTTTTCATTTATTCTAATATTTCCATGTATTTTAGATTTATATATTTTAGTTACTATAAAGAAGTTACAAAACTTGAATTTGATACTAATAACTCTTTAGTGTAAACAATAATTTAAAAACTTCTAACACAATAGTGCTGACATGAGAAATGCTCAGGTTGCATCACATGTTTTTACATATATACTTGGTCTTTTGATAATCGGCTTAATAGTAATTATAGGGTATATGGGCATAAACTTTTTGCTGAGCAGGGCACGACTGGTTGAAGTAGCCAAGTTTAAGGAAGATTTTAGAAGCTTGGTGTATGAAACAAGAGACCTTGGTGAACAGAGATTGTTCGAAGTCAACCTGCCTACAGGCTTCACTGCCATTTGCTTTTATGATTCTGATGGCACTAACAACAACAATCCGCCAGTCCAGAAACCTTTTGTATCTGCACTTTCCAATCAGAACAATGTTTTCCTTATACGCTACAGAGCACCCATAAGTGCAAAGGCTGTTGAGGCGTTCAATGTGAGTAAGTTGTTCTTAAATGGTAACAAATACCAATGTTTTTACGCTCCTTCGTCTGGGATTGTTCGCCTAAAACTAACTGGAAAGGGTAAATTGGGGACAGAAATATCAGCGTCTTAACTTTGCAAGCTTCTTTATGAGTTCCAGCTCTTCTTTTGATAATTTTTCTGGTACTTCAATGTTTACTGTAACATTAAGCTCTCCTCTTCCAAGTGAGTTCACCTTCTTTAATCCCTCTCCCCTTAGCCTGAACACAGAGCCGTCCTTAGTGCGTGGTGGTATTCTGAGTTTTGTCTTGCCTGTCAATGTGGGGACTTCCACAACACCGCCCAACACAGCAACATGGTAAGGAACGCTTATACTCGTAAACAAATTCTCTGCTTTGCGCTTGAAAAGATGGTGTGTTTTAATTCGCACGAACACATATAGGTCCCCTGGTGGACCTCCATTCTTGCCCATCTCACCTCTTTTGGGTATTCTTAGTTTCGCTCCATCCTCAATACCAGCAGGAATGTCTATGCTAATTTCTTCAAACCTGCGCACAACTCCCCGCCCCTTGCAGACATGGCAGGGTTTTACAATAATATAGCCCTTGCCCCCGCATCTGGAACACTGCGTTGTTGTTGAGAATATACCAAAAGGCGTG
>CAYOTZ010000110.1:0-3332 GCA_964407035.1 uncultured Methanosarcinales archaeon
ACAAGCTTGGTAAGAACTTAACTGCCATTATCTTGGCAAGCGTGGATTACAAGGAGCTGAAAGTAGCACATCAGAATCAAGAAGATATTGCTCAGAGGATATCAAAATTGAGTGGAGTTACAGAGGTTGCCATTATAGCAGGTCAACGTGACATAATGATTAAGGTTGAGCTGGAGAGTGTTGAACAGCTTAATGACTTTGTTACCAGGCAACTGAGAAACCTAACAGGCATAGGAAGCACAGAGACACTTGTAGTGCTCAAAGAAGTATGCCAAAAACCTACTAAAGTTTAAACAAAACAGAGGATTTTTATTCTCAGAACTGTTTTCTACTGGCAGTTTCAGGACTTCTACAACAAGGAAGAGGCACTTTCTTTAGGTATTAACTTCTAGCTTGTTGGTATATGTTGAATACTACAAGAAGCAGATACGCTTCTATAATAGCTTTTATAAAGAATATAGCACTCACTATTGTTAACCATAACCAGGGCATGCTATCTTTCATCCAGAAGGTTACAATAAGATTTCCAATTGCAAGCAATGAGCCAAACATATAATTAAACACAGCTTGGACTATACCAACCACTATTATAACACCTAGCACGAACCAGAATATCTTTTTGGTAAGATGCCAGCTTTCTTTTACGGCTTTAATTACCCCATTATTGTCAAGGAACACAGATGGAAGCACAAGTGTGAGTTTCACTCTCAGGTATAAATATCCTGCTAAAAATAATATTACCAATATTAATGTGATTGCTATGTTCGCAAATGCCGCTAAGTCCTTTAACATAGCTGTAGCTGAAACAACAAAGAACATAGCAAATAAGAAGTAAGCCATTGTGATTATTGATAAGAGTATTATAGCTGAGAAGAACCTTAACACATTCCTGTTCCCTATCTCTATTGCCTTGCTTATCGTGGCTTTCCCTTTAATAGCCAGTGCAATCTCTACCAAGAAAACAGAGTAAAGGTACATAGCAAAGATAATCCCTACTACTAAAAATAGTATTATTGGCGTCCAAAATTCTTTTGAACTAACTGCATTCTGAAATTTACTGTAAAGTTTAGGGTTAGTGTCATTGATGTATTTTAACCATGCCTTTTCACCGAAAGCTTTGTATTGCTCATTTATCTCTGGTTTTGAGAATTCCTTTTCCAAGGCAGCAAATTGTTCCATAAGCGGCTTAACCGGGGTTGTCCTTAGCGTTGCACCCAATCCAAGTATAAAGAGTAACTGGATAACAAAGAAGACAAGCACGATTCTTTTATTCTTAATAAGCTGATGGAGTGAATCTGAAAACAAGCTTGCGAAGTCCATAACCTAACTTGAATGGAGATTCTATATATATTTTTTTCTATACATTAACTTCTGTAAGCTTGTTAATTTTCTTTATGTTATCAATAACCAATCTTTTCTCTCTTTTTTCCCATCTTAATTTTTCTTTTTAGGCTATCTCGGACTTATATATTCTGTTATCATGGAACTTATGGATCCAAGGATTTTTATGGTAATTCTCGTGCGAAACCTTGAAATGCGAAAAAGACATCTGCATAGCGCTCACTTATTATAATTTTTCCAAATAAAAGATTATTTTAATTACTTCTACAATATCCTGGCAGCGTGTTGCTGCTATTAGCAGAGCTTCTGTTAACACACACATTGAATATTTCCATAAAGATTATTTTTTCTAAGTTTTTTCCCTGGAACTGTTCCTGATTGAGCAACAGGCAATATCACTTCTAATCCTTTTTCTTTAAATTTTTTAAACTAACATTTTAGAAATAGTAGTCTTACCAGCTCCAGTAATCCCTCTGATTTTTAGTAGGAAACTATTATTTCTTATAAAAATCCTTATCCCAAAGCTACTTTTTAAAGTTTATGTGCAATTAAAGATTTTTTATTAGCCAACATCTTTGCTTCATAAGATTTAAAAACTTCAAAATTTTCATAATCGAATCATACATCTTTGATGCAGGGGTAGCCAAGTCCGGTAAGGCGGTCGGCTGCAGACCGACTAATCACGGGTTCGAATCCCGTCCCCTGCTTTCTAATGCCATACAAAATCTATTTAAATAATCATTCTTTAATGGTAAACGGGTGGTTTTAATGAAGCTGAAAATAAGGCATGCAAATGATGATGGCATAGCAAGAATAGAGCTCGATGTCAATATAAAAGAGTTGTTGATTAACGAGGGTATTGTACATCCTGGCAAGGAAAGTGTATCGTTGTGCTTTAAGGGCAAATCCAGCTCTGGTATAGTTGACCTATCAATAGATGAATTAGATGCATTGTTTAACAAAGTAGGAACAAGAATTCACTTGATAAAGGGCTTGAGAAAGGTTTCTAATTGGGGGGCGCGTTTTATCTAGTTCTCTGATTAATGCCTTACTGGGCTGTCAAATTCTGGTATATTGGGTAAGTGTAAACCCTATATAATGCATCAGCGTCTTTTGGATTAAGTTCTTTTTTTTGATTTTTTGCAGGGAATCTTTCGTATTCAACTCATTAAAAACATACATGCCCATATACTTAAGTGCAATACCAAGTAGGTAGCATATTTTTCACCATTTGGTGTGATAGCATGCCTTTTAATTCTTTGCTCTAATAGGAGTAAATTGCCATCAGGCACCCAAGCTCCAAGTGCTTCTACTATTCTTAGCTTGCCAGTGAAAGTTCTTATTGTCATACATATTACGCTTAAAAATAGTTAATAAATCATTTTTAGAATTTTCAGTTTAATGTAAGACGAAAAATATAGCTGTGATTGTTATGGTTGTTACACATATCAAAATAGTAAACATAACTATTGTAGGAATAACGCTTGGCTTGTTAGTTATTGTAAGATACTTCTGAGATTGCTCGCTCTTTGCTATCTTTCCACTTATTCTAACCGGAATCCTTATTCCAGCTGAAATATCACTTGCTATGCCACAAGGTAACTGGTGGACAAATATTACTGGATTTTCTGTATATTGCTTTTTTTCAAACTCAACTGTTACTATTCTTTGTTTCTTGCCATTAATACAGAACTCATCCGGGTTCAGCCTGATACCCTGCCCGTTTGCAAACAGCTTGAAACTACATTTATCATTAACAAGGTTAACCACAGAAATATTGACCTTGTTTACTTTACTCAAATTTATATCTATGATGCCAGGTGTAACGCCCAAGCTTGCTGCTGCAACCAATTCGGTCGAGAATAAAATTAAAAGCAAAAGTATCTTTCTCATGGTTCAATACCAGTAGCCCAGAAAGTCAGCACTGCATGATGTTCTCCTGCTCCTCTGTAATCGTTTGGAATATCTATCATAGTTGTAATTTCCCTCTC
>CAYOTZ010000111.1:0-3320 GCA_964407035.1 uncultured Methanosarcinales archaeon
TTCCTCTACTTTAATTAAGAGTCCTTCTTTCTCCAAAAGCTCAACTATCTTTTTTGCAATTGCCTTACCTATCCCTGGCAGTTCTGTAAGCTTGTCCCTGTAATTTGCAATTGGTTCTCCAAGATTTGATATAAGCTCTGCTGCTCTTCTGTAAGCACGCTCTTTGAAGGGCTCGTCAGCAATTGCCATTCTGAGAGCTAACTCCTCAAAAACCCTAGCAATTTCTTTATTTGACAGCATAAAGAAAAACACAAAAGCATACTTCTATTTAAAATTGTTCTTTGTATACTAAAAAGAGTCATTAGTAGTTTTAGACCTAATCCTTGTCCTCTACATAATCAAGGGCGACTTTACTATCAAATCTTAAGCGTCCAAGCCAATCCTTAACAGCATCCATAACATTAGCTAGTTCTTCAACACTGAAATATTTTCTCTGGTTACTGTCATACAGCACTGAGAGTCTTGGACCCTGTCTAACCATGACCAAATCGTCTGAGAAAGCGTATTTGTAGGGGGGCTCTTCTGACTCAGTTAATTCTCTAGCTCGGTCCTCGAGTTGGTGTGTGAATTTATAGTCAATTATCCAATTCTCTAAAGTGTTGCGTTCCTCGGGGCGTCTCAAGATTTTGAGCATTACAAGAAAATAAGCCATTCCCCTATCACCAATTTGCAAGTTTGTTGCATCACAATTGCCTGGTTCAAGACCAACAAACTCCAATTGTACAGAGTAATGTCCCTCAACATTATCAACATGAACAACAGCTTCTGTTATTAAATCAACAGCATCCACAAGTTTATCTACCAATTTTCTATATGTTTTTTCATGATTCAATATATCATTTGAGATACTACTTTGAAGCAGTTTGGCATCTCCATTATCTGGCTCGTATTTAACCACAATATCATAAACTCCTGACTCTTTTTTCCAATCTTCACTTTTTTGTTTTGTTCTTTCTTCAAATTCTCTTATTCCTTCAATACTTTCAACAATTTTCTCCAGTGAGAGTTGAACCATAAAAATCACCCCAATAATTGATGGATAAAATGAGTTACTTACTTCGTATTTATAAAGATTGCTGTAAAAAACCATTTAAAAGTGAGTATAAATAAGGGGAAGAATTAAAAACAAGCCCTTACTCTAACTCTATAATGCTCAAGCCAACAAAAATCCTCAAAATAAATACAGTGTATGATGGTTGGCTGAAACTCAAGCAGGCAGAAGTTTTGCTGCCAAACAGTAACAGAATGACTTACACCTACGCAGAAAAGAGTGACGGTGTTATTGTTTTGGGCATAACAGAAGACAAAAAGGTGCCTGTTGTGAAACAATTCAGAGTGCCACCACAGCGCTTCTTCATAGAGCTTCCTGCAGGTTTAATGGAAGACGGGGAAACACCAGAGCAAACAGCACTGAGGGAACTAGAAGAAGAATCTGGTTACAAAGCAAAAAGTATTACAAAATTAGCTGAAATCTATCCTACTACAGGGATAATGAATTTTAAGATACACATTTTCTTTGCTGAGAAGCTAGAGAAAACTAAGCAGAAGCTTGATCCAACAGAATTCATAGAAACAGATTTGATGAGCATCGAGCAACTGGAGCAGTTGGTTAACAAGGGTAACATAGACAGTGGCGTTGCCCTGGCATTCCTTTATGCTAAGCACAAGGGCTTAATATAGTTTTGGTAAAATGAAAACAAACGAAATAATAATGCTGGTTGTAATTGCAAGCTTGTTTATAATTAGCTTCTCGCTATACCCAAGGATGCCCAACAGTATTGCTACGCATTGGGACTCCTATGGTAAAGTTAACGGCTATATGCCGAAATTTTGGGGGCTTTTTCTAATGCCAATGGTTTGCTTTGGTCTCTTTATTCTTTTCATTATTATACCCAAAATAGACCCACTAAAGAAAAACATTGAAAAGTTCAAAAAAGAGTATGAAAGGTTTATCCTGTTAACCATATTGTTCTTCTTTTATATTCATATCCTCGTTATTCTGTGGAACAAAGGAACAAGTTTTAACATGAGCCAAGCGCTTGTTCCTGCTCTCTCAATCCTGTTTTATTACATAGGAGTTTTATTGGAAAAAGCGAAAAGGAATTGGTTCATAGGCATAAGGAATCCCTGGACTCTCAGCAGCAATAAGGTATGGGTGGCAACCCACAGAGCCACAGCTCGCTTATTCAAATTCACTGCTATTATCATTCTGCTTGGTATGATTTTCCCAGATTATCTAATTTACTTGATTCTGGTTCCAGTAGCAGCAATTATAGTTTTTACTACTATTTACTCTTACGCAAAGTATAAGATCTATAATCAGACCAACAAGCTTTAAATATGGATTAGTTTCTCTAAGTTGAATGGAACTGGATGAAGAGATAAGGGCATTGGCGCTGAAAAACGCAGTAAAGTATAATGGGAAAGCGAGCACAGGTGCTGTGTTAGGCAAGCTTCTCAGCAAACATCCAGAGCTGAAGCAAGATTTGAACAAGCTAAGGGCAAAGATAGAAACCATAGTTTCAGAGGTTAACAGCTTAAGCAAGAAAGAACAAAATCAGCTCTTAAAAGATATAGCGCCTGAGTTATTGGAAGAGCAGAAGAATGAAAAACAGCTAGGTTTACAGCCACTGCCCGGTGCAATAGAAGGCAAGGTTGTAACCAGGGCAGCACCCAACCCCAATGGGCCTATACACCTAGGAAGCGCAAGAGCAGGAGTATTGTCTTTTCTATACGCAGAGAAATACAAGGGCAGGTTCATTCTGAGGTTTGATGATACTTCGCCGAAGACAAAACCGCCAATGAAAGAGGCATATAATTGGATAATTGATGATTTCAAGTGGCTCGGTGCGAATATAAGCAGGATAGAGTACGCTTCAAAGAGATTCGAGAGGTATTATGAGGTTGCACAAAAGCTGATTAAGTTGAGCAAAGCGTATATATGCACCTGTAATGTTAATGACTGGCGAAGCTTAATGTTAAAGTGCAAGCCGTGCAAGTGTCGCAAGTTACCACCAGAAGAGCATATGAAGCGGTGGAAGCTCATGTTCAAGGGTTACAAAGAGGGCGAAGCTGTTCTCAGGATAAAGACAGATTTAAAGCATAAAGACCCGAGCATGCGCGACTGGTGGGCTGCCAAAATTATAGACAATCCAGACCACCCAATAACTGGTAACAAGTACAGGGTATGGCCCTCTTACAACATCCAGTCAGCCATTGACGACCATGACTTTGGTGTTACCCACATTATTCGGGGTCAGGAACACTCTCAAAACGAGCAGAGGCAGCGCTTTGTTTACAGGTATCTCGGCTGGGAATAC
>CAYOTZ010000112.1:0-3316 GCA_964407035.1 uncultured Methanosarcinales archaeon
ATTACTTAGTTTGTGTTTTTTATACACTGCCTTTGTAGTGATTAAAATCTGGTTATCAAAAACAAGGTTATAATCTTTAAGTACCTTGTTTATGTTTTTGGTTATGTTAGAACCTATCTTAAGTATTAGTGGTAACCTAATGATATTATGTGGTATCAATTTAGCTTCAGTTGCCTTGCAAATTCGAGGTCTCTAAAGTCATCTATTTCTGTCCAAGGAAGTCCTTTGGTGGAGACCAAGCCCCATTCAGTTGAACCCAGAGTTAGCTGGAATGCATCCTCATAGTAGAAGTGAGGTGACTCTTTAACTATTCTCTCATGGGCTTCTATCATCTGTTTCATATATTTCTCAGCAATATAGGATATTCCAATATATTCACCTACAGCTTCCTCTGGAAGAATGGATTTGTGAATCCTAACTATTCTGCCATTAGCAATCTTAACTTTCATTGCTTCTTCATCCGGAGGGTTAACATCATCTACAACAAGATAGTTCCTATCAGGGTTCTTATTAATAGCTGAAAGCAAGCTCTCATAAATCTCTGGGTGGCAGTATACATCTGAGTTTACAACTATCACTGCCCCTGTGCCGATTTTTTTTAAGCCGAGCAAAAGAGAATAGCAATTGTTCTTTGTGTTGTACTCAGGGTTATAAATAAGCTCTACTTGCGCATTGAGAAGCTGCTTTACTCTTTCATGGGCATGTCCTGTAACCACACATATTTGCTTGGTGTGGGGTTTAAGTAGAATTATATGCTGTTCGATTAGTGTCTTATCACCTATTTTCAGTAGCGCCTTAGGTATATTATTTGTTAGTGGCTGCAAGCGTTTACTCAAGCCTGCAGCAAGGATTATTACAGAAGCTTTCATAAAGCAAAAAAAACTTACTCTGCATTTAAATCTTACGATTTGAAGTTTGGGTTCCTCAGTAAGTACAAGTTGGAAGTGTTGAGTATTAATTCTGTTTGGTTTAGCAGATAAAGATAACTTCTGTAGTCCACTTCTTTTGCAAGGATTATGTATTTGATACTTGTGTTAATTTTTGGCTTAGCAGCTGCCTTAGTTAACTCAGGATTCGTGGATGTAAGCACTGGTTTTGTAAGCAGCTTAGCAATAGGTGTGTTTATTCTCTTGTCTGAGTTGGGTAACCACTTGAAGTCCATGTACATGTGCCAGGGCAGGAATAAAACCTCAAAGCTGTCATTGTCTGAATCGATTATTGATTTTGCTGTGTAATAATCGCTGGGGTAATCAGCTGGTTTTATTTGAGCTTGGAAGCCAAAGAGCATTGGCCAAGCAATGAACAAAAAAAAGGCCAAGGTCAGCAACCAGAATACATGCTTAAGTTTGGTTTTATTAAGCTGTTCAAGTCCAAACGCGCCAAGATAAAGATAACCTAGGGCTGTAAGAGCTGTTAGTTTCTGAGAGTCCCTGAACGCGAGTAGGAATGGAAAGTAATTTGATAGAGCTAAAGTAAAGTTGCCAAAAATCATCATTGCTATCGGCATTAGAATACCGAACAGTAAAAGCAACAGCATGGGATTCCTGTGTTTTGGTTTTGAGAGATAACCCTCAGCTGTTAAGTATATCAACCAGAAGAATGGCAACAGCCAAGCAACAGGTGTGAACTGCCATAGCTGCATGTAAGCGTGCTGACGCCAAAAACCGTGCAGGGTTGTCAGCATTAGCAGTTGGCTGAAGCGCAGATTCATTTCAGGCCTGAAAACAAGCAAATCCAGTGAGCTTACTTCGCTCAGTTTTTCTCCTGATTCAAACAGGACTGGGATGTTAAGCGCTATTGAAATTAAGACCACAGTCAGAATCGCAGTTATCGGCTTTCTCGCGAAAATTGAGATTGCCAAGTAAACGAGCAGCATTATAGCCAGGAAGTGTATCTGCAAACATCCTAAAGCTATTATAAGTGCCAATACAAGTTCGTTCTTCCAGCTGAATTTTTTCATGCTAAGATAAGCAACAAGTGGCAATAGTGCATAACTAAATGGAATGAAAACTTGACCAGAGATAAGCCGATTGTAAATAAAGGGATTGGCTGCATAGAAGAATGCAAACAACAATGCTGTTTTATGTGTAACTCTGTTGCTGAGCAGTATGTATGCAAAGTAATAGGCAAGAACAATGCTGAGCAGCATAAACCATTTTGGGTATAGCCAAGGTGCTGTTTGCTTGGCTATCCAAAGCAAGCTGTGTAACATTAAGACGCTGGGCCTATAAGAATTGAACAGTTCTGGTTCTGGACCAAAGGTGGAATCAAGTAAGAACAAGTAACGTCCGGGCAGCAAGGCACCCATTATGAGTAATCCGGTAGCTAATGCAAGAATAAAGGCAAGCCACTTGGGGTTCATTCTGTTGTAAATAGCAGCAGTGTATTTTAAATCTTACTGTATTTATGACAATTAATTACTTAATAGGAATTTACTACAAAAAAAATTATAAACTACTTGCTCCAGCTTGTCTTAGGAAGATTACACTCGAAGCATTCTTAAGGACCAAGATGAGCTTAGGTAAAGGGCTTACACTACTAGTAGCTACCACAGCATTTATGGCAGGAATGGCTGGATGCACTGCCTACTTCTTTCCGAATAAGCCGGTGCCATAGAACAACATGTGGATATATGTAGCCTGCTGAACGGCGCGGTTGTGCTAATAAGAACAGAAATAGACAGAGATTACAGATTGAATGGAAAGATTATCCACAACATTGAGTACGAATTCCAGTTCAATGAGCCAGGGACATACCTCTTTGAAGGATGGGTTAAGAGATACAGAGCCACAGAGATGAAAACTGAGGAATGGCACTTTGATATAGACAGAACACCAATAATTGAACTGGTACCTGTGAATTCCCTCGTCTATCGGCTGTAAGCGATTAGAGTAGTGGATGGCGAAATTCAGCAAGATGCACTATTCCTCCAGAATTACAGGAGCCCTGGATGCAGCCCCATTAAAACAGGGGACCAGATTCCATAAACGAGCAAGAGAGCTTTAAGTGCAACAAGCTTCTTGTTATAACTTGGGACTATGAAGCAGAAGAGGAATTCAAGGGCAGGAGAATAAGCTTCATCCCCTTGTGGAAGTGGCTGTTGAGATTGTAATTCTCTCTATAAATGCCTTTTTCTATGCTTATTCTTCCTGTGTTTTCTCCAGTCATAAACTAAGTAAATAATGCATAATAGGAATGTCGTGCCAGATATAATTAACCCAATCTCAAAATAATCCTGCGGTTTGTAGCGTATTTTAATCTGCAGGTTGCCAGTTTGGTTTATCCAGAAGCCATTTATCACAGAGTAGAGCGGCAC
>CAYOTZ010000113.1:0-3248 GCA_964407035.1 uncultured Methanosarcinales archaeon
CGTCCCTGGCTTTAATGAATTCTTGAATGAAACAGGAATGCTCCGCTATAGCTATGACCTTTGTTTGGGGTATGACAGAATCAAGCTGACTACCCAGCTGGTTGTGAGCGTTGCCAGAAAATGATTATTTGGCAGATACAAGCTCCTTTTCAAGTTCCTTTATCTTCTGTTTGAGGTTCTCTATGGTCTTTGTATTGTCCTGAGGGATTAGCAGCTCCCCGCACTCAGGACACCTGAAATTGTACTCTGCAGCTTGGTCAAAGTCAATCCGCATACAGGCGTTTTTGCACATAAAAAAACCATTAGGGTTTGCCTCCTCTCTCGCTAAACGCTCTTTTAACTGCTGGAGTTTCTCTTTCCTTAACTTGTAATCAAGTTCAACAAAGCCCTTTAGATTTAGTGTCCAGTAGCTGATGTACCAGCCCTTAATCTTGTCCTTCTTTCTTATGTAAGTAACGAGATTGTAGTTGAACAATCTGTAAAGGATACTCCTCGCTTCGTTCACCTCAATCTTGAGATGCTTGGAGATTTCAAACTCAGAAATATCCTTTTTCTTGTATAAGTAATCCACAACAGGGACTGCTGCTTCACCTACAATCCTCTTGGCGAACTGCTTCATTTGCGCCTTTGTGGGAGCAGAGCGTGACTTTGCCACTGATTTTGACGCCATTCTTTTAACCTCATAAATAAAAAGACACTATACCATTTACCTTTGAGAACTCAGGGGTTCATCTCAATGTGTTTTTATGAAATATCCGATTTATAAATTTTTTGGTAGAGCTACTCAGGAAGATTCAAGCTTGTTCTCCAAAGCCAGCATAATCAAAATTTTGGCTTTTTCAAGCTCTGTTTTGGTTACTTCATCTTTTAACTTCAATTTGGCATAGGACTTACTGATGTTTATCAACCCGTGAATCAATCTTGGAGAAACATCAAAGAACAGTTTATCTTCTTGTAGCTTGATATCTCTTGCAAACTCCACCACAAGTTGCTTTAATCTCTTTGGAAACTTAGGTTCAATACCCTCAGCGTATGTTATGTAGTGCTGGATAAAATCAATATCACCTTGGCTGAGCTTCTTGTCGCTTTTATCAACAATATCTTCTGCTATTTTGATAAATGTCTTCAGGTCTGGTTTTCTTATCAAAAAAACAAGGGTAAAGCGTGAGAGCAAGGCAGGTTCAAAGGGCAGCTGCCTGACAATGGCGTCCCTTGTATTACCACGGAACTTATCACCAATCGGATTGGCTGTTGCCAGCAATCTTATGTTTGCATCAAACCTGTAATGCGAACCGCCCTTGTCGTAGCTAACAAAACCTTTTTCCATTGCAGAGTAGAGCGCAGCATAGTCCTCTTTCTTCATAAGATTAAGCTCGTCTATTATGCAGATGCCGTTGTTCGCCATTGGCAATAGACCGGGTAGCACCTTATTGCCTTTTACTGTGACACTCAGACCAACTCCAGATGTTCCAGAACCCAAGCCAAATGAGGTGACTGGGTAGAGTTTCTCTACTGATTGAAGGAACTCGGTCTTGCCCGTGCCAGGGTCGCCTAGCAGCAGTATGTGCAGCTTCTCCTTGGCAAACATCTGAAGGGCTATAGCCTGCTTTATCGTTGTCAAACCGTGCAACTTGGGTGCAACAAACTTCGGTAGAACTTCTTCTGCTTTCGTAGCAAAATCATCAAACATGGATTCCTCAATTTTAGAAACAAGCTCGCTGTTAACAGTGTCCACCCATGCCCTGAGTTTCTTGTCAGGCACGCTAAGCTCAAGAGTAGGAAAGACCAGGTCCTTTCCCAAATCCTTGGATAAACCGAGCGAGGAGAGTGTGAAACTCAGCCTGTTATCATTAATAAGAAGCTTAATTTTCCTCAGTTTAGTCCTGTTAAGGTAGTTCGAGAGAAACATGAGATGCTGTCTTTTCTCGCCCACCAAAGGCCTGAGCTGCCATAATCGTTTGAGTAAATCCATTACTTTACTATTTTAGAATCAAAACTATATAAATCTTTCTAAGCCTCCTCTTTTAGCAAGATAGAGTTCAATAGCCAGATGACAACAGCACCTGCCAAGCCGAGAGTGATTATTAGCAGGAAGTGAAAAGGTCTTAGAGCCACTGTTTTGAAATATCTGCTAAGCGGTGTGTAAAGCACAATTAGCTGCAACCCTACGGATGCAATAACTGCTAACACGAGCCATTTGTTTGAGAATGGGCCCAGTTTCTCTCTTGCTCTTATTACATAAAGTCGCAACAATTCATAGAAAACAAGACCTGTGAAAACAAGAGTCTGAGCCATTATCAAGCTGTCCTTGATGCCAATAAAAAAGAGAGCCACGCAGAGCACTGATATCACAAAGCCTGTTATAATTATTGAAGACAGCAAACTCTTGGAAATAATGCCCTCATTCTTCTTTTTCGGCTTTCTGTTCATTATGCCGGGAGGAGCAGGTTCAACACCAAGTGCCAGTGCAGGAAAACCGTCTGTTAGCAGGTTTATCCACAGGAGCTGCACAGGAGTTATTGCCAGCATACCAAAAAGAGAAACAAAGAAGACAGTTAGCACCTCACCAATGTTGCTGCTAAGCAAATAGTTAACGAATTTGCGTATGTTCGTGAAGATTGTGCGACCTTCGTGAATTGCCTGTTCTATTGTTACGAAGTTGTCATCCAGTAGTATCATATCAGATACCTCTTTAGCCAGATCAGAACCACGCAGCCCCATACCAACCCCGACATCTGCATTCTTCAGAGCAGGTGCATCATTCACACCGTCACCTGTCATTGCAACTATGTGCCCGTTACGCTTTAGTGCATTTAGCACTCTCACTTTGTGCTCTGGTGTTACCCTTGCAAATATGTCTGTTTCCTCAGCAACCTGTGAGAGCTGCTCATCACTAAACTTGTTAATTTCAGGACCGTTTATAGCCTTGATGCCGAGACCTATCTTCCTGGCAATTGCCTTGGCTGTTAAAAGGTTATCACCAGTCACCATTTTAACGCTGATGCCAGCTCGCTTGCACACTTTTATGCTCTTATCCACACCCTGCCTCGGCGGGTCTATCATGCCCTGCAAACCAACAAAGCAGTATCCACTGCTGATATCTTCATCCAAGCTTGATATTTCTTTGTAAGCAAAACCAAGCACTCTCAAAGCTTGGCTTGCAAGCGTTTCGTTAGCTTCAAGCACTTCCTTTTTTAGCTGTTTGTTCAGCTGAACAGGATTTACATTCTTTATGATATGCGTACACT
>CAYOTZ010000114.1:0-3219 GCA_964407035.1 uncultured Methanosarcinales archaeon
TTTTTAATTTAAAAATATTTCTTTTTGTCAAAAATATAAGCAAAAAATTTTAAATACTATCATGATTTTAGTAATCACCATAAAGTAATTAAGGTGATTGTAATGCGTGTTCATTATTTTGGCAACCCAGAGCAAGGATTGGGGTTGCTAGAGGGGGTAGAAGCTGAGCTTAAAAGCCCGCTTGAGAAATTTGTTGAAACAGTGGTAGATAGTGGGTTGTTTACAGGGATGTCCCTAGCCGGAAGAATACCCCAATTAGATGTGGATACTGTGATGCACATTGCCAACCCACCTTTGGAAGGACCAAGAGTCGGCAAAGATGTGGTGGATATCTCTGTCTATCACCTCGGCTATGGTTCTCGAAACCCACAGACAATTGCAGATATACTCAGCAGAGTTATGAAAATAGAAGGCAGAGATATAAGCCCAGACAACTTGAGGGATGTTAGATTCGATAAGGAAGGCGAAAGCTGCGAGTGTTGCGTGCCAGCATATGGGTTATGTTTTGACGCACGATACGGCTTTCTTGTTGGTGACTTGGATACCACATGGGAAGTGTCTGCTTTTTGGAACCAAGGGCCGCATTATAGCTACCCAAGGGTTGAGTTAAGGATATGCAGAGGAACTAACGGGGTGTATGTGTTTGATATTAAAGTGAAAGCAACAGGAGCTGCTGAAGCCGGAATCTCCACAAGAAAGCTTCATGGTTTGGCTGAGCGTCTAGCAGAGGTGTTACCTACAGCTGAAACCACGCTTATTAATCATAGGTGGGCAGGGAGAAGCTCAGAGATTATAAGGAGGGGTTATGACTGGAATTATGGCAATCCAAGAATTCTGAATGAGAAAGAGGTAGCCAAGAGGGAACAACTTCTAAGCGGTTTGGGTAGGCACGGAAGATTGATGGCAAAGTATCAAGCTGCTAATAGGATTGATCCAAGGAGTGAAACGGGCACAAGAATGTATGAAAATCTAGAGGAAATCATCAGAGCTGGCATAACTCCAAAAAAGCTTGCAGTTGGGCTTGCTATTCTCTTAACAGAAGCAGAGGAGTGCAACCTCTACTATGACCCAGAAACAATAAGTCATTTGGTAGCAGAAAGAGTGGTAAATGTAGCAAACAGAGTGGCTGATTTCTTAACCCCAGACATACTGGTATTTTTGGAACCTGGGATGAGTGTAAACATTAGCAATAAATGGAGAAATTTGCTATTGGGTGCGTACTACTCTTGGGCAGAAAACACCCCCAAAAGCTCTTATAGTCTAAGTGCTAATAAGTGAGTATGCTCCCGTGGAAAAATTGCTTAAGAGATACAACAATCTGCCGAGATTCTCAGATGGTAGAATAGATTACAGCAAATCCAAAAGTGCCCCTGTTTTGACTTGTTTTATTACATTCAAGGGCAAGATCCTTCTGCTAAAGAGGAGCAACAGCGTTTCAACCTACAAATGCAAATGGAACACTGTGGCTGGTTATATTGATGAACCCAAGCCCCTGCAGGAGAAGATTTTAGAGGAGGTGCTAGAGGAAACAGGCATAACCCAATATGTAATATGGAAGTTACCTAAGGAGAAAACCTCATTATTAAGGATACTTACAGAACATGGATTGTGTTCCCTGGGCTTGTTAAACTAAAACAAATGCCAAAGCTCAGACTAAATTTTGGACACATAGAGGCAAAATGAATATTGCCAGAGGAATTAGCAAGCTTTGATATTGTGCCAAAACTCGAGCTCAGCTTAAAAGACATTCAGAGGTTTATCTGAGCCCAGTGCTTGTAAAGACATTCTCCCATCTGGGCAGCACTGCTTCTAAGGAGTAGTTAGCTTTGAGCTGTTGGTGATAAAGCAGAGGTATTGCTTCATTATTCAAAGCAGACCTTATCCCCCCAGCAAATTCCTGGAGTGGAGCCACATTTACTTGCTCACCTCTAACCAACGCAGCAAATGTTGCTCCAGGGAATTCTACAATATTACCATCAAACCCATTGTAAATATCTGGAAATGATTGAAGCATTGAATTCACACTGAGAGGAATACCATATTTAGCTGCCTCCAACACTGCATTTTCAAATCCACCATTAAAAGAGCTCACTATTGCAATAACATTTTGTAGAGTGCTTAGCTGTTTTAGCAATGCAGGGTAATAAAACCCTTGTTTGGGATTACAGGGCTGCATCTTTAGATTTTCACCGAGGTAGATCACAGGTATACCAAGCCTATTTGCCAATGGCAGTACTTCTTTACTGAAGTACATACTACCATCGTATCTATTAGGATGAGTAAAGATAATTCTTGGTTTGTAACCAAAGTCCTTTAGTATACTTGCAGACATAACAAGCTCAAGCAAACCCTTGCGTCTTATTGGGCGCACATTCGCAAGAATGTACAAATCATCTGGCTTAAGCTCGGTTTGAGGTTGAACTACCAAATGTTTCTGTAACAAATATAAAAACTCTCCAGAAACACCTCTATCCCTGGGCTTAAATCTCTCTGGCACCTTGATAAAATCTGGTATTAAATGCAATCTCTGGTGGGGGACTCCACGCTTAACATACTCTTTCAGTTGAGCTTGGCATAAGATAATATGAACAAGATTCTCTAAATTAATTGGTCCTGGAATATCCTGTTTTTTGAGTTTTGATGTATTCTCAGGTAAAGTCCTACTACTGAGCAATCTCCAAATCCTCTCTTGTACGATTTTACGGTAAGCACCTAATCGTGTAGGTCTCTCATGTATAGCATCAGCAGAGTAACTCACAAACCCTAGCTCATTATGCTCCTGCATGAGCTCAATAACTGCTTCAGAAATCCAAGGAGGATAAAATAATGTAGCAAAATTATGAAACATAATTGCCTGTATGCCCTGTGCTTTTGCCTCCTCTAATTCTTGCTCCAATAAACTTCTAACTTGATGTTTTGCAGATTTATATCTCAATTCGTAGTACTTATCATCCCATAGCTCTTTCTTACTATACCAATTTGAATAGGTCTGGCGCTGTAACTCTGCGGCAACTGGATGGGCAAGTGAAAGCTCGGGTAGCTCCTTGATTGAAAAATCTGGCTCAAAGTTACCATACTCCCAGCAGACCCTACCCACCCTCAAATGTGGCTCTAAACCAAGGCGTTTTAGAATATCTATTAAATTGGCCGCAATTATACTTGTGCCATCAGGCCCGTTAAATGCGGGCTCAAAGAGCAGCACACCTGCGCCTTGTTTCG
>CAYOTZ010000115.1:0-3218 GCA_964407035.1 uncultured Methanosarcinales archaeon
CATTTTAACTTTTAGTTTCTCCAATACATTTGCAGGTACTTTCATATCATATTTCTTTAAACTTTTAACATAAGGCCTAAGTGCCTTCATTGCTGCCTCCTTGCATAGTGCCTCTAAATCAGCTCCAGTATATCCTATTGTTTTCCTTGCTAAGTCCTCAAAGTTCACATCCTTATCCAAAGGCATACCTCGTGTGTGTATCTGAAGTATCTCTTTTCTACCTTGTTCATTTGGAGGCATTATTTTTATCTCTCTGTCAAACCTTCCTGGCCTTCTAAGTGCTTCATCAATATCATCAGGTCTGTTAGTGGCAGCAATCACAACTACTTGGCCCCGACTTTTTAAACCATCCATAAGAGTTAATAGTTGAGCCACAATCCGCTTCTCAGTTTGGTCTTTAAGCTCACCTCGCTTTGGAGCAATAGAATCAATTTCATCAATAAATATTATAGAAGGTGCATTCTTGTTTGCTTCTTCGAATATTTCTCTAAGCTGCTTTTCTGATTCACCATAGTATTTACTCATGATTTCTGGACCAGCTATTGAATAGAAATTCGCATCTGTTTCTGAAGCCACTGCTTTTGCTAGTAGTGTCTTACCAGTTCCTGGCGGTCCTGTTAAAAGAACACCCTTTGGAGCACCAATACCAAGTCGTTCAAATACCTCTGGATGTTTCATAGGCAACTCAACCATCTCTCTTATCATTTCAATCTCTTTTTTTAAACCACCAATATCTTCATAACTAATCTCTGGCACCTGCATGGATTCTGCTTTGGCTCTCCTTTCTGAGATTATCATTTGGGTATCAGGAGTAACCCTTACACAACCTAGGGGCGTAACTTTTGTAACAACAAAATGAAGATGAGTTCCCATAACATCAAAAGTAAGCTTCTGGTTTTTTATCAATGGCTTATCGAGTAGTTTTTGATGAAAATAAGGAGTAGGATCACCACTGAAACTTACCTCTTCAACAGGGGCAATAGTAACACTGATGGCTGGCTTACATTCTATTGGGATTACCTCTACTTTCTCACCAAGAGATGTACCAGCATTAAAGCGGATAGTACCATCGATTCTTATAATATCAAGGCCCTCATCTTCTGGCCTAGCTCTCCAAACAATAGCAACTGCTTTTTTTTTGCCTCTAATTTCAATTACATCACCTGCTTTTATATTAAGTTGTTCCATTACATAACTTGGAACCCTAGCGATACATCTACCCACATCCATATGAACTGCTTCAGCAACAGTAAGAATTACATTCTTGTCACTATCCATTTTAACCACCCCATTAAATAAAAAATAAAGAAAGGGCTTTATTTCACCTTTACCTCTATTCCTTTCTTTTCCTTCTTCTTTGTCTTTGGAACTCTCACTTCAAGGACTCCGTTCTTGTAAGTAGCTTGCACCTTGCTGGTATCTACACCATCTGGTAAAGGTATGTTTCTGTAAAATCCTGAGTAGGTTCTTTCGTGTCTATAAATACCCTGCTTCTTGTCTTCTTCTCTCAACTCTAACTTTTTCTCTGCCTTTATCTCCAGGCCGTTCTCTGTTATTCTCACATCAATGTCGTTCTTGTCTATTCCTGGGAGTTCAACTGTTGTAACAAGTTCTTTATCTGTCTCATATACATCTACCAAGGGCTTTCTGTAATCACTTGGGACTATCTCCCGATTGGTAAAGCTAGGAGCTTCAAGTAACGGCATTGATGGTCTCCAAAATACTTCGCTAGGCCAACTAAAAAATCCCTCCATCAAACGATCTATTTGTTCCTGCATTCTTCTTATTTCATCCCAAATAGTGTGTCGTCTTACCATTTGGACCACCTCCATTTTTGGTTGATTTAAGTTCAACAAGATTTGGTAAATTAAAACTTATTTAAAAAATTTTTGGTTTTTTTATTTATAAAATTTCAGTTAAGTTAAAAAGAATTAGATTAAAACAAAAAAGTTTAAAAATAAAGTATAGTTAACAATTATTCATGGCAATTTCCCAGATTACTTTAAAGAGAATCCCAAAACCTGCTGTCAAGCAGTTGGACATGGATATCGAGTGGCTATTTAAAACATTGGGATTGCAGAGAGGTAGAGACATAGAAAAAACTGGATTGATGATATTCAAAAAGCTTTTAGAGTTTATCACAGAGCAGGGCAGTGTTTCAACAGAACAGCTCTCAAAAGAGCTAAACATGCTTTCTGGAAAGATAAACCATCACATAAGAAAACTTATAGAAGCAGGGCTTGTGGAAAGAAGAAAGAAGAGAATTTATTTAAGTGGCGAAAGTCTCAGCGTGGCTATAGAGGAAATTATAAGGGATATAGAGCTAATAATTTCTGACCTGAGAGAAATAGCCAAAGACATCGAGGAGCAGCTTAAAGTTAATCCCTGAGGAACTTGTAAATCATTCTAAACCTCAACATCCCGATAAAAACAGTCAAAGTATGATTAAATGAACAATGCCTCTCTACAATAAGATTGTCATTTGCCAACTTTTCAAGCAATCTCATTCGATTATCCTGTAATATTGTATGGTCTTTTTTTGACTGTAAAAGAAAAATCATCTTTCTTTTTATTTGAGAGAAATCCGGCTCTAACTCCTGCCATTCCTCCTTTAGTTTGCTCAATGACATGCCATCTTCTTCCATTGCCTTCCTCAGCTTTTTTGTGGCATAACCAAGCCAGACTGTTTCTGCTAGATTCTCACCAGCAGTAATTAGCATTATTTTTTTTGTCTTTGGCTCTAGGCTTGCCACTTTTAGTGCAATAAAGCTACCCAAACTTGCACCGAATAGGTTAACACTTTTGTATTCCCCCAGTATTTCTATAGAATCCCTTACCACATCCAAAATGTTTTGCTTAGTTTCTGCAGGATTGGAATTCAGGATAGAGTAAGGATAGTCATAGAAGATGCAGGTTTGTTTTTTGAACATCTTAGAATATAACTTGCGTAGCAGTTTAGCACTGCAGCCCCAGCAAGGATAAAAAACAATAGCATTAGCGCTATCGCCATCAATGAGTTTATTAAAAATCATAGCTTGAGTTAAAAGTCATGGTTATTTAAAGTTTTTGAACAAGAACACACAAAAATATTAAAAAGGTATTATCATTCAACCCATAATGCGCGGGGGTAGCAAAGTGGCCAAATGCGCAGGACTTAAGATCCTGTCCCTTAGTGGGTTCCTGGGTTCGAATCCCAGCCCCCGCATAATTCCTCTAAT
>CAYOTZ010000116.1:0-3202 GCA_964407035.1 uncultured Methanosarcinales archaeon
TTTTAAGTGTTGTTCAGTAGCCCCACCCAACCTGTAGATGTACGCCTTTGGGATTCCTGTGCTGGCTGCAATCTGTAAATACTTGTAAAGCTGCTCCTCACTTAGCTGGTTCTCGTTTCCCTTTATTCCAAAACCCAAACAACCTATGCCTATTGAAAACCTGTTACTGTATTTAGCTTTGCCTTGCTCGCATATCCTCTTAAACTCATCATACTGCCTTGAATATGCCATTTCCATTTTCTCTGTTCTAAACTCATCAGGGTCGAACTTTAAACACAGGTTTTCCATTAAAAATTCTAGTAATGCAGCAGGGTGCTTATATTGACTAAGTTTATGTATAAGCGCACCCGAAAGCCCAGTTATATACTGCTTGTCAGGGCTTATGGGCCACTCTGCTGTTACTAAATTTATTCCTGAGTCACTCAAATTATGTAAACTCTCTTTGATGTATTCTGCGTTTTCTCGCCACTTACCCTTTATCAAGCTCTTTATTATCCCTAAGACATGGCTTTTATCATAAATTGGTGGTTCAGCGTCCCAGAGCACATCAAGAGGCGGTTCAGCTTGTTTTATCTCATCAACTACCTGTTCAAGCCCTTTTCTGTCAGAAAAAGGAGAAAGCCAGTAGCCCATGTTCTTTGGAAGTAAGGGCCAGTAACCAAGGATTACCTCTTCAGCTTTTAGTTTATCCCTTATCCTCTCAAAATCTTGTAAGCAAGGTGCTGCTACTATTAGATTAACAGGACTATCCAATTCTTCAAGCTTATTTTCAAGATTCACTTTGTTTGGAAACTCTTCAAGCAGCACTATCTTCATGGTAGAAAGTGATATTTTTGCAATTTATAAAGCTTTTTATTGTATAACTACTATATAGTAATCACTTAATTGATACACTTGCCATATTTTTCGACGAGAAAAAACCGAAAATTATATAAACATAGCAACATACCTAATCAATGAGAAAAGAATTAGCTTTTTAGCTAAATCTGAAACAATATTTGATTAAAATATTTAGCCAAAATAGCAAGATGAATTTAAGATGGAAACAGAATACAATGCCAAGTCCATCAAGGTACTTGAAGGTATAGAAGCAGTTCGTAAAAGGCCGAGCATGTACATTGGTTCTACAGATGCTCGTGGCTTGCATCATCTATTTAATGAGGTTATAGACAATGCTATTGATGAGTCAATGGCTGGCTTTTGTGACCATATAAAGGTTACTGTGCATAAGGATAACTCGCTCAGTGTTGAGGATAACGGCAGAGGCATACCTATTGATATTCATGAGGTTCATAAGATAACTGGTGTTGAACTTGTAATGACTAAACTGCATGCAGGGGGCAAGTTTGACAAGAGCATATACAAGGTATCCGGTGGTCTACATGGCGTGGGCGTTTCAGTTGTTAATGCCCTTTCGAAAAAGCTTGAGGTATGGGTAAAACGTGACGGTAAAATCCACTATCAGAAGTATCAAAAAGGCAAGCCATTATGCCCTTTAAAGCTGCTTGGCACTACTGCTGAAACAGGCACTACTGTCCGCTTTTTACCTGATGATGAAATCTTTGAAACAAGTCAATGGAAATCAAGCTTGATTCTCTCAAGGATAAAAGAATTGGCTTATCTCAACAAGGGCATACAGATTGACTTTTATGATGAGCAGAGTGGCTTACAAAAGAGTTTTAAGTTTGAGGGAGGTATAATGAGCTTTGTTGAAGAACTCAACCGCGGTAGAAATGTGTTGCACAAGCCGTTCTATTTCGAGCACTTAGAAGGTAATGTGCTGGTGGAGCTTGCTCTACAGTACAATGATGGTTATTTGGAAACACTTTACTCTTTTGTCAACAACATCAACACTGTAGACGGGGGCACACATATTATTGGTTTTAAGGCTGCACTTACCAGAGCGATAAACAATTATGCAGAAGAGAACAAACTTAATGGTGCTGCCAGGTTCACATCAGAAGATGTAAGAGAGGGTATGACCTGCGTGTTGAGTTTGCGAATACCAAATCCACAATTTGAGGGCCAGACAAAGGCGAAGCTTGGCAACTCTGAAATTAAGGGAGTTGTAGATTCAGTTGTATATATGAAATTGAAGAGGTACTTTGAGGAAAACCCCAAAGAGGCGAAGCTAATTGTGGAAAAGATAGTGAATGCTGCAAGAGCAAGAGAAGCTGCCAAGAAAGCACGAGAGCTAGTTAGACGAAAAAACGCCTTTGAGGGTTTAACACTGCCGGGTAAGCTTGCTGACTGCTCGAATCGCGACCCAAAGCTCTGTGAGCTTTTTATAGTTGAGGGTGATTCTGCAGGCGGCTCAGCCAAGCAGGGCAGGAACCGTGAATTCCAGGCAATACTGCCATTGCGTGGCAAGGTTCTGAATGTTGAGAAAGCAAGGATGGATAAAATAGTCAAGAATGAGGAGCTACTTGCCATAGTTACTGCCATTGGTGCTGGGTTCGGTGACGAGCTGGATTTGTCCAAGTTGAGATATTACAAGATAATAATTATGACTGATGCTGATGTGGATGGTGCTCACATAAGGACATTGTTGTTAACCTTTTTCTTTAGGTATATGAGGAAGCTTATAGAGAATGGACACGTCTATATAGCCCAGCCTCCACTCTATAAAGTGGTTAAGAACAATAAGGTGTTCTATGCGTATAGCGATTTGGAGCTTGACAGATTGTTAGAAGAGATTGGTAGGGAACACATAAGTGTTCAGCGCTACAAGGGTCTTGGTGAAATGAATCCAAAGCAGCTATGGGAAACCACAATGAATCCTGAGTTGCGTGTCCTACACAAGATTACAGTAGAGGACGCACTTGCAGCTGACGAACTTTTTAGCGTTCTGATGGGACAGCAAGTCGAGCCAAGGCGCGAATTCATCAAAGCTTATGCTGCTGAAGTAAAGAACCTCGATATCTAATCACAAAAAGCTTTTTAAATAAGCTAATAAACGCAGATTTAGGTGATGTTTATGGCAGAATTCAAGCTTGTTATAGGTAATCCGAAAACAGGTAAGTGCTATCAACGCACAGTAAGAGACAATGATGCCAAACCCTTTTTAGGCAAGAAAATAGGAGATAAAGTCCAGGGAAACAGTTTTGGACTCCCTGGTTATGAGTTTGAGATTACAGGTGGTTCTGACTACTGTGGTTTTCCTATGCGAAAGGATGTGATAGGAGTGTCAAGAAAGAGAATA
>CAYOTZ010000117.1:0-3171 GCA_964407035.1 uncultured Methanosarcinales archaeon
ATTGTTTCAGTGTTCATCTATTCAAAGATTAATGGCGAGTTGCTCAAGAAACTTCCCAAACTTAAGCTATTGGTAACGCGCTCTACTGGTTTTGACCACATAGACATAAGGGCATGCAAAAAACAGGGCATAGTGGTTTGTAATGTGCCATATTACGGAGAGAACACAGTGGCAGAACACACATTTGCCTTGATACTTTCTATTTCTCGTAACATACACAAATCTTACTTGAGGACTTTGAGGAATGATTTCTCAATTGAAGGGCTCAAGGGGTTTGATTTGATGGGTAAAACTTTGGGTGTTGTCGGCACAGGCCATATTGGCTTGCATGTAATAAGGATTGCAAGAGGTTTTAGTATGAATGTTATTGCTTATGATATACACTCCAATCAGATAGCAGCAGAAGTTCTTGGTTTTAGCTATGTTAGCTTCAACGAGCTGTTGCGGAAATCTGACATAATCACGCTTCATGTGCCTTACAACAAGCATACTCATCATATGATAAACAGGGAGAACATTAAGCTGATAAAGAAGGGCAGCATTTTGATTAACACAAGCCGCGGTGGGGTAGTTGAAACAGAAGCATTGATAAATGCACTTGATAGAGGCATCTTGGCAGGCGCAGGTCTCGATGTTTTGGAAGGTGAGGAATTGATAAAAGAGGAGAAGCAATTGCTTTATGATAAGGCTAACCTAGAAAAACTCTCACAGCTTGTGAAGGATCATATTTTGCTTAGCAGGGACAATGTTGTGTTCACGCCCCACATTGCTTTCTATAGTAATGAAGCACTTGAGAGAATCATAAACACCACAATTATTAATATTATTGGGTTTATCAATGGGAACTACTTGAATTCTGTCACATGAAAAATTATGAGAAGAAACTGTTCAGCTTGCTCTGGTCCTTTGAGCTTAGCTCCTTAACAATATCAACTCCCAGCTCTCTGAATATGCTCTCAACAGCAGGCACAATCTGGTTCTTTACATAGTAGTCTGTGTCATAGTCAGGATTCTCAACAAGCTCAGCTGGCTCTGCCCTTTCGCCAACCCTGCCTGAACCGGCAAGCACGATGTAGTTAATAATCTGACCTACCTCTACATTATGACCAAGTTGTATAAGCTTTTTAGCTACAGCCACATGCGGCGCAATACTCTCGTAAAATTCTATCGGCTTCTGAATCTGTGTTCTTATTACCATTTTCTCTTTTGCTATCCTATTGTTCGTTACATCATCAACAAGGTTCTTTATGTAGTCAAGTGCCTTCCCAACATTATCCTCTTTAAGAATAATCTCAAGCACCTGCCTCTGTGCCTCTTTTGCAAGCAAAGACCAATTCCTCCGTACTGTCTCAAAACCCTTAATGATTATGTTACCTTGTTCACCCAATAGTGCGTATTTCTTTTTGGCGCCAGAAGTAGCGTCCTTCATACTAACGAAAATGCCTCTTGGATAATAACCCTGATACTGTAACTCAATCATCTCTGGAACCTCGCCATTTATCTTATCTACGAAATTCTTTGCTTGCTCCAAAGTCCTTTCTCCAAGGTGTATAAAGATGCTGTCAGTATCGCCGTAAAGCACTTCAAAGCCAGCACTCTTTGCTTTCTCTATAACCATATTGAGATAATACCTGCCATAAGCTGTGATGCTTAGAGCACTGTCAAACGAATACCACCTCGAGCCAAAAAATCCAAGATAGCCGTACATTGAATTGGCAAGTGTCTTTAGAGCATAGCTTCTTGCAAGGAGTATAGGCGAGGGCTTTCCAGACTTTTTTATAATCCCCTTCAAGCGTATCCTACGGGTTACCAACTCCTTTATTACCTTTGGTATAAAGCCAAGTTGTTTCTCACAGAACCATAAGTCAGACCTCCCAGGAACTCTTTTTGCAGCATCCTTGCAGCACTCGCAGCGCAATGTTTCAGGCGATATGTTATGTGAGATTATTATAGTTGGGTATAAGCTTCTGAAATCAAACACCACAATCCTCTCGTATTTTCCAGGTTTGGGCTCGTAAACAAAAGCACCTTGGTATGACTCCATGCGCCTGGCCTTTATCTCCTCGTGGCTCGGTAGATGCGGAATAATGATGCCCAACTGACTCGCTTTTTGAATGAGGTAACCCTCAACTAGTTTTGAGAATCTCGACCTTGTCACTTGAAACGGTGTCATTGCAGTTAGCTTTGAGAGCTCAATAATGTCAGGAAGAATCTTATCACACAGCTTATAGCACAGCTCAGAATCTCTCAGGTTGTAATCGGCAAACTTGCTAAGCTGGGCACTGCCATTTCGCCATGCAGGCAGTAGGTCATTGAGCTCTACTTTGTCCTTGCCTTCGTTCAATAGCTCATTGGCTACAGAATCGAGGTCATAGAAATTGGTTTCCAAGCCCTGCGCCCATATAAACCGTATGAACTTGAAAACATCAACATGAACAATGCCTTCTATATAACACTCCTTATTACGCCTTGACTTGAGCTGCACGCTTGTGTTGTTCAGTCCTGGTGCGAAACCAGCACCAAGGATATCAGACCTTTCTCGTATATAAGCCAAGTCAAACACATCTGAATAATAACCGCAGATTATATCTGGCTTTTCTTCTTCCAATATCTGGCCGAAGCGCTGAATCATTGCTCTTTCGTCTTCAACCACTTCAATATCGGTTTTCTTGGAAGCGATGTGTTGCCATGTTATCACTTTTTTCACATTTTCTGAATAAACAGATAGCATCAGAATTGCATTCTTTGCAGGACTGTTGTCTTTGGCACCAGTTTCTATGTCAAAAGCAAGAATCTTGAGCTGGGGTAATGGCTCTTCTGTTTCAGCTGGTTTTATGCTCTCAGCATCTATCACTGGGACTTTGAAGCTGGTTTGCCTTGGTTCTCCTATTACCTTGTGCCACTGAAAAAGCTTAATTTGGGTATCGCTAAGGAATCTATTGATGAACTTTACATCGCGCTCCTCTACAGATGCCACATTGTCAAGTTTTGAAATCTCTGTGCTTAGCTTTGGCACATCCTTTGGTATTGATGTATAACATTTTATGCAGGCAATTTTTAAGTTCTTCAGTGTCCTCTCAACAATCTCTGTTTTGTGAATCACAGCTTCCCTTCCGTCTATATCTAATCTGTAATTGGTTAGCTTGCTTGACACTTCATCTGTTTTGCCCT
>CAYOTZ010000118.1:0-3161 GCA_964407035.1 uncultured Methanosarcinales archaeon
GGAGAATGCCTCGAGAGGTTACATAGGTATAAAATTTCTTAAAGTGATTGAAAAACCAAAGTTCAACACTCTCGGTTATAGAATAGCTTACAGAATACTTAACTGGCTTTCTGACTTGTTCTTCTGGCTCTACTTCATAAGTCTAAACCTTGGGCTGATTAATCTCTTTCCGATTTTCATCACAGACGGTGCAAGAATAATTCAGAGCATAATGCTAAAATATTTCAAAGACGAAAAAAGGGCAATAAAGTGGTGGAAGTTAGCGAACGAAATCTGTTTGTTCATTCTGTTGCTGCTGATCTTTGTGCCATGGATAAAAAAGCTTCTTGCTGTTCTTTGATTCAAAGAATGAGTCCACAGTTGAATCTCCCAGAGGCATTGCGTCCTTCCCAAGCGAATAATATACTCTCTCTGCAGTTTCGCCCCAGCTGTAATGAGTGTCGTTGACAAGCACCTTTTCTGCTTTGAATATTCCCAGCTCTACCCCTTTGTTGAGATGATAGTAGATTACACGCATGGAAACCTTTGGAAATATCTGTGTATAAAGCTTGTAGATGTTGTAACCGTAGTCCTTGCCGAGCTTAGCCAATATTTCAACAAGCCGTTGCCTAATTTCGCTGTTCGGTGGTCTGCCCCGTGGCATTCTAACGGAGAATTTTAATAATGTCCTGCTTTAAAAGTTCCAGCACTTCCTTTAGCGACGGGTTTATTGTTATGTATCTCTGGAATATCTCTTCAATCTGTTCTGGAGATACACCTGTGGTTGTTTGAGATTTTGCTTCTTCACCAATATTTGACGGCTCACCAAGCTTTTCAGGAATATTCTGCTGGACAATTGGGCTTGGTTGTGGTGCTTGTTCTTCAAAGAAATTTTTGGTAGCTGGTTCTTGCTGATGAGAGAAAAACTCCTCTGGTTGATGTGGAATCGGCTCCATAGCTGGACGCTCTGTTTGTTGCTCTGTTGGAGTTGGTGGTTCTCTCGTCATATCAAGGGGCATTCCAGTAGCAATCTCTTCCTGCTCTGCCTGCTTGAGAAGGTCGTCAGCTGTTATGTCTGTTAACTCACTCTCCTGCGAAGTTGTAACTGGTTCTTCTGCCTGTGGTTGGTAACTGGCAGCACCTTGCTCTTTAGGATAAGCTTGTTTCTGACCAACTACCTCGCGAGCATTTATGACATAAGCTTCACCCTCGCTAATACCCAATTCAACAGAAACTTTTCCAAGCAAAGACATAACCTGCTTAGCAATCTGCAAACTCTTTAACACTTCAAAATCTTCTAGCACTGGCTGGTGTCTTGCCTGTGCTGGCACTTCCTTTTTCTTGAAACTTTCTGATTTTGAATCCAGCACAAACATAACCACCTGATTGCCTATCTTCCTTGATGATATTTGGTTTTCAGCATTCACGATATACACATCAGGGTTCACTTGGGTTAAAAAACCTGTTTGGCCCCAATATGTTCGAACTTCGAAGACATTACTATCAAGCTGAGTAACCTGAACTGCCTTTTCTGTTATAACCATCTTTTGCACTATCAAAGCGAGATTATCAGCTAAGCCATGTTTGAACCTGTAATCCAAAGCGCGGCTCGTGTAATGAGAGCGCCAGCATAACCTTATTGCCTTGACAAGCTCGTCCTTGCCACGAATACAAGTATAGGTATCAAGATAAGGATTAGGGTCAGAGCACCTAACAGCAACAAGCCCTTCCTTATCTTTTTTTATGAGGTCAAATGCGCTCTTGACATCTTTCGACTCGTGGCTGAGCTTTAGATATCTCTTGTACAAAGCATCCAATAATGGCTCTGGAAACTTCAGCTTGGCAATAAGGTGAGTTAATTTTTGAGTTACTTCCTTGTTGCCCTCGCCACTCAATCTTTTGTGCAAAAACCCAAATTCTGTAGTAAGCTCATTGAACTCCACTACTGCGTCAAAAAATTCTTTTGTTATAACAAAGAACTTAGGGACATTCAGTTTGCTGTCAAACATGCGCTTGAGTTGCATTGCCTTTTGACAGCATATGTTAGCATCTTCAGGAGTTATTTCATCCAAATCTAAGAATTTCACTTCTCATCACCAAGTATTATCTATGAGTGAATCTATTTAAATTTTACTAAATGATAGTATTTATCACTCTAAAAATACGAAAATTTTATAAATTTTTAAAGAGCACAAATAACTTTAATGAGGAACACTCTTGAAGAAATAATTGATGTGGCAAGTATTGTAAAGCTTTATTCAACAGAGCCAAAATATTGTGTTGTCATGTTTGGTTCTGCAGCCAGAAAGTGGCTGAAAATAGATGACAGAGAGCCGAACGATATAGATCTGTTATGCATTACCCAAAATATTGAGGTTAGTAGGGAAATAGGCAATTTACCTGCGATATATGGATTTACACTACCCATTGACTTACATTTTTTCAATCCAAAAGAGGCAGAATGGGTAAGCAAACTAATAAGAAGCTACCCTTTTTTTATATACAGGCCTATGCTCTTTTATAAGGACATCATGAATGGTTATGTTGGGGCTTCTATTCTGGCTGGGCTCTTGAAATCCAAGAGTTATATGCCAGGTGAGATAGCTAAAGAAAGAGCAAGAAGCAGCAAATACGCCCATATTATTTTAATTGGGCAAGATGTATGGGAATCATTAAAGCCAAATGCTAAACACTCTCTGCATTATTCCAGAGGAGCTCGAATATAGCTTCAAGCCCGGAAACAATTGAATTATCCATTATGTTAATTAGGGGCTTCTCTTTCAATTCCAGCTTATCAGAGGCAAAGATAATTGCCTCATCGCAACAGAGAAACATGACAAGTGGGTTATTAGATATTCCTCTGAGAAATCTCACTTCAGTAACTGGCATATTGTTAAGTTGCTTTATAAGCTTCCTGCAATCGTCTGTGAATATCATTTTCATTTTATCTTTTCTCATTATCCGTTTCTGGTGGAAAGCGTTGAAAAAAACACTCATAGCGTTAATAAGCCTTAAGCTAATACCATAAGCAAGAATAGGGCTCGGCTTTTCTAGCCATGCCTCAAGCTTCACCCTGAGAGTCAAAATACCATGGCTCATATCCAACTTTGGTAACTGTTGCCTAGAATTGGCAAGCTCTGTGAGTTCGTCTGTTAGCTTCTTCAATCGGTCTTCTTTTTCCT
>CAYOTZ010000119.1:0-3004 GCA_964407035.1 uncultured Methanosarcinales archaeon
TCCTTGTCAATAGCATTAACATCGTAAACAAAGGCAAAGTCCTCAAATGCTGTTTTATTTCCAGGTTCATTCAGTATCTCAGGGGGCCTATTGTAGGTCACTTCAAACATAGCAATTGTCCAGTTGTTCTTTGGAGGAATACCATCATCCCACACAGTTATGTTAACAGTATAGTTGCCTCTGTCACTCGGTTGTGGGGTAAAGCTTATTATTCCAGTAGCAGGGTCTATAGCAAATAGAGTTGTGTTATCAGAGAATGTTAATGTTTCTGTGCCCATATTACCGTCATCTGCAGTAACATTATAGCTATAGGGTTTTCCTATTTTAGCTACTTGAGGTGGGATGGGCTCAATGGTTGGCGGAAAGTTGTAATAACTAACATTCATTATGAACCAAGTTGTATTGACAGCACCCTTGCTGTCTGTAGCGAAAACAGTAACATTGTAAGTGCCGTTAAGTTTAGGTAAGTAACTAAAAATAGCTGCTGTATCATTATACCATATCTTTTCAAACTTATCTGTGCTCATTGTAATGTTTATTATGTCACTATCTGCGTCATGAGCTGTAACATTAAGCACAAAAGTCGCATTTTGTGCCACTACTTGGTTGGGTATTGGCTCTATCCAGGGTGGATGGTTGGGTAAAACTGTCAAGTTGAAAGTTGTAGAGTTGGACAACCCTGTGTCGTCATAAACTGTTATTGTAATTTCATATGTTCCCACTTCATCACCCTTGGGAGTGTAATTAATCAAACCCGTTAACAAATCAATTTGGAAGAGAGGCGTATCATCAAAATAGGTAAGATTGCCGTGCTCTGGGTCAGAAGCGTTCACCTGGTAAATAAAGGGTGCAGCCACGTACACTGTTTGGTTAGGGATTGGCGTTAATCGTGGATCATCAGGAACAGGTGTTACATTAATAAAGAACATATTTGAATAAGTGGTAGCATATCCATCAAAGAGTAAGATTGTAACATTTCTAACTCCGTTAAAGTCGCGCTCTGGTTGAAAGCTCACATAAAATGGATAACTTTGATTTACGCTTACAGTTATGTTATCACTACCTATTACAGTAAAACTCAGTGTATCAGGCCTATTATCGCAGAAATAATCAGGGTCATAGAACCTATCTGGGAATAATGCAAAAGCATTTTCAAGAACAGTGTCTTCTGCAAAAGTAATATTCGGAATAGGGTTACTTATGTTAAAGCTTGGCTTTCTGTTAACATTCGTCACATGTGTAATATTCCAAGTAATGGTATCGTTCAAGCCATAATTATCCCATACAATAAGCTTAACAATGTGATTGTTTGGCTCACAGAAGCCTGTCTTGTATGTCCAGTTATGAGCAGAGGTAACATTAACCCCATCCAAATAATAGTAATTGGTAAGATAATCACCCCACCTGATGTCAGGGTCAGTTGCGTTATAATCAAAATAGAATCCAACAGTGTTGTTTTCATACATTTCAAATTGTAACTCTTCTGGATGGTACCAAGTTATGTTTGGTGGATCATTTGTGTTAGAGACATTGAAATAAACGAGCACAAAACCAATTTCGTCATTTGTATTTCTCACTATCAGAATAACTTGATGCATACCAACTTCATCATTGGTAGGTGTAAAGTTGAAAATACCGTGAGTTGCATTGTAGGTATAAAAATCAAAACTCGTAAGCCCCTGAGTATCTTCTCCATAAGTGAAGTTTAAAGGGTAGTGTTCATCATCGTCTATTGCCATAGTCCAGTTCAAATAGAGTTGGTCTTCTGTAACTTGTAGTACGTCTCCTGTATGTAAGTCAGCGAAATATGGTTCTGTAGCAATCCCAGAATTAGATACTATAAAGAAAATAATTAAAGACAATAACAACTTGAATTCTTTGTTTAGTTTCATGGTACCACTATGTACTTAAACATTAATTCAACTTGGTTCCCTTTCCTGTCTATAACTTTGATTATAGCGAAATTGTTGCCAAGCTGGCTGCTGTTAGGGGATACTCTTAAAACACCTGTTTTTTCATTCACAAAAACATCAGAAGATTCTGAGTAATACCTTATTGGCTGATTACCTTCAGCAATTATCCGGGTAGTATAAGTGTTTCCTGCACTAATTTTTACTATAGGCAATTCTTCAACAATTAGCTCTTTCGCGTAATTGAATACAGAGTAGCTAGTAATACTGGTTGTGGTTAAAAAACTAAAAACAGCGAGTGCTATCAATAACACAAAGAAAGCCAGGGCCTTTTTCTTCTTCTTTGACATCTTTTTATCCTGTTCTAACTCCTTTAGCTTTTTATAAAGCTTTCTTTTGTCTTCTAATGGAAGCTTAAGGTATACATAGTAGAGTTCTGTTGTGGCTATCTCAAATAATGGCTTATCTTTATCCTTCAAACCCAAAGCAAGTTTATACAGATTATGGAAAATATCTTGATAGCTTAATCCAGAGCTGACAAACAGATTAAGGAATGTCTCTCTAACACTGCTCGTTGTCTGCTTCAGAAGTTTATCTACCTCTTCTTTTGTAACCTTAATAAAAAGTTCCTTGTTGAGTTTTCTTAGTTTAGATACTAATTCAAACGGCAGACCTGTAAAAGCCAAGAACTCTCTGTCTAATCTCTCATTATCATAATCACCAAAAATAAGAGTAAAGAATTTAGTAACAATATTTTTCAAAAGCTCTTTATTTTTAGTTGCCCTTAGGTTATCTAAATCGTGCATAAAGCTGAGATAGGGTTCGACATACGCCTCAAAAAGGGACACACTCGGTTTTCTTCTTAGCAACGAGTTCAATAGAGAAAGTAAAGCTCCAAGCTGTTTCGAGAAGTATGTCTTTACTGCTAATGTCAAACCCAAAGCAGCACCAATTGATAACAGCAGAAGGACCCAAAAAGCTCTGGAAAGCTTTGGCTTTTCTAATGTATACGCCTTTTCACAGGGCGGACAAGGACCGCCACAGTCAACGCCTTCTTCATCGCCATTCTTTATGCCATCGTTACAAGTGGGACA
>CAYOTZ010000120.1:0-2994 GCA_964407035.1 uncultured Methanosarcinales archaeon
AAACCACACCTGAATTTGGTGTTTATTGGGCATGTAGATCACGGTAAATCAACCACAGTGGGAAGATTGCTCTATGACACCAAGAACATAGATGAACAAATACTTAAGAAGCTTAAGGAGAAGGCGCAGGAGCTCGGTAAGGTGGGCTTTGAATTTGCTTTTATTATGGACAACCTGAAAGAGGAACGAGCGCGTGGCTTGACCATTGATTTGGCTCACAAGAGATTTGAAACAGACAAGTACTACTTTACCATCATTGACGCTCCTGGTCACAGGGATTTCATAAAGAACATGATTACTGGCGCTGCACAGGCAGACGCTGGTGTGCTTGTTGTTGCTGTTAATGACGGAGTCATGGCGCAGACAAAGGAACATGTGTTCCTTGCCAGAACGCTGGGAGTGAACCAGCTTATTGTTGCCATAAACAAGATGGACATGAAGAACTACGACAAGGCGGCATACGAAAAAGTCAAAGCAGATGTAGAGGAATTGCTAAAGAAAGTTGGCTACAAACCAGAGGATGTCCAGTTTATTCCGATATCTGGTTTGCATGGAGATAACATTGTTGAGAAAGGCAAGCTTGACTGGTTTGACGGTCCAACACTAATACAAGCAATAAACAACCTGAAAGAGCCAGAGAAGCCGATTGACTTGCCACTGCGACTGCCGATACAGGATGTTTACAACATTACTGGAATTGGGGTAGTCCCTGTAGGTAGAGTTGAAACTGGCAAAATGAAGGTAGGGGACAAGATTATAGCTGTTCCTGCCAGAGAAGGCAAGGGTGTTGTTGGTGAAGTGAAGAGCATTGAGATGCACCACGAACAGCTCAAGGAGGCAATACCAGGCGACAATATTGGCTTTAACGTGCGCGGCTTTGGCAAGAATGATGTGGCGCGTGGTGATGTTGTTGGTCATGTCAATAACCCTCCTACAATAGCCACAGAGTTTACAGCTCAGATTGTTGTGTTGAACCATCCAACTGTTATTACAGTGGGTTATACACCAGTGTTCCATGTGCACACTGCACAGGTTGCATGCCAGATTACAGCTATCATGAAGAAACTCAACCCGGCAACTGGTGAAACAATTGCAGAGAATCCAGATTTCATAAAGAATGGTGACGCAGCTGTTGTCAAAGTAAAGCCGGTTAGGCCGCTGGTGATAGAGCGACAAAAGGAGATACCGCACATGGCAAGGTTTGCTGTGCGTGACTCAGGACAGACAGTGGCAGCAGGGATGTGCATAGACCTCGTTGCAAAAGATATCTCCAAATAAACCCTTTATTTTTATTTTAGGGCATGGTTAACCCCTGTTTGCCATGCAGTAAAGCTTGATAGGTTGATGATGAAAATGCCGAAAGCGAGAATTAAGTTGAGCAGTATTGACATAAACAAGATTAATCAGGTCTGTGATGAGATTAAACAGATAGTTGAAAAAACAGGGGTTGAGATGCGGGGCCCTATACCTCTTCCTACGAAGAAACTAAGGATAACCACTCGTAAGAGCCCTGATGGTGAGGGTACTGCTACATGGGATAGGTTTGAGATGAGGGTTCACAAGCGTCTCATAGACCTTGCTATGGACGAGCGCGCATTACGACTTGTTATGAGAATTCCGATACCAGACGGGCTTAATATCGAGATAGAGATGATTGAAGACTAGAATCTTATTGTTTCTGATAAGGGCTAAAAGAAGAGTTATGTAAAATGAAGGTTTCTTGAACAAATTTACTCTCAGCAGACAGATATGGATTATAATATAGTAATATCGTCTCCATTAACTGGCAAGCATTATTTCTTTTATTCTGAAGAGAATCTTCTTTAAAGAGATTGGAATGAATATTTGCCTTGCAGACCTACAAAAAAGATTTATAAATAGTTCTTAAATTCTTTTGTTCGTGAAAATCAAGCTTTGCAATAGGCAAGTGAATTGCAGTGTTGTTAGGAGCAAAGCAACGCGTTACGCTTCTCTTAGGTTTCTAAACGAAAAAGAGCTTGTTCTGAGGTTGCCAATCCCTATTCCACTGAAAATATTTCTCAAGCAAAACAAGGGGTGGATGGAGAGGACTTATCTAAGGTTTATCAACAAGAAAAAGGTGTTGTTAGATGATAGGATCATGATAAACGGTAGCTATTTCAGTTTGATAAAAAACTTTAATAATGAAAATAAAGTTAAAATGCAGGAGAATGCTTTACTGGTATCTGCTGGTTCAGAAACCAGTTGTAATAAGCTTTTACATGATTTCATGTCTGAATTGACAAAAAGATTTCTTGAAAAGAAGAGCCTTGAGCTGAAGATGCACAATGTTAGCAATCTTATCATCAAGAGTTCTAAGAGGCGTTGGGGCTGGTGCAACGGCAGAACGCTTTGCTTTAATCCATTCTTGGCTTCCTTGCCGGAAAGGTTGAAGGAGTTTGTGTTTTATCACGAGCTATCCCATGTGTATCACTTGAACCATTCTGCTGGATTTAAGAAAAAACTTTCTGAATTTCTTCCTGACTGGCGAGAGCTAAACAGGGAGATGCGGGAATACTCCTTGTATTAACAGGTTACACTTAAAATATATAGTTAGTCAATTTTGAGACAAAACAATATGACCTTTTTTCTTTTTTAAACAACAAATTTTTGTTTGACTGTATCTTTAATCTGCTTAATATCCAGGATATTCAATAAAGGCTCAGCTAACTTATAGAGTTTCGGCGCTGCAATATAAACTTCGTTGATAAAAGGTTGAGAGAGCCGCATGTTCCATGTCTTTGGTTCTGCAAACCAGTATAATCCTCCGAGGGCTTTCTCTAGATGGTAGTTAACAGCTCTTATATTTACATCAATTCCGAACTTATCCTTTCTTCGTATTGCTTCTCTTATGTCTCTGGCGCTGTAACCTGTGTATTCGAAATGCCTCTGAATTCTTGCTAGACTTCTTACAGTATCTAGAAATAGTATATAATTGTCTGGTAATACCCGTGCTTCATTGGCTGCTTTTTCGTA
>CAYOTZ010000121.1:0-2961 GCA_964407035.1 uncultured Methanosarcinales archaeon
ATGAAGGTAGCTTTAGTTGAGTTGGCAACAGCCTTGGCTAATAAGGTTTTGCCTGTGCCTGGTTCACCATAAAGCAGTATGCCCTTTGGCGGCTGTATGCCAAGTTTTTTGAAAAGCTCGGGGTTCTTCAACGGTAACTCAATTACTTCTTTTATTTCTCTTATCTGGTCAACTAAACCTCCGATATCTGCAAATGTCACGCTTGGCTTCTCCAGTATTACAAATCTTTCAACATTGAACTCTGAAGGGCTGGTTATCTTCTTTATTATTGTAAGGTTCTTTTGTTCGACAAGCACAGAATCGCCAGGTGAGAGTTTCAAATCAGGCAACGAGTTTACACAGAACAGGTTACCGTTCGGGATTTTTATTACCACTCCATCACCCAGTATGTCCTTTACCTCGCACACCATAAGGGGCTTTGACATGAAGCGGTTGAGCTGATCTCGCATATGGCTTACTGTTTCTCTTAGAACCCTGTTTTCTTCTTCAAGCTGGGAATAGGAATATGCATAAGAATACACTGCTTTGTCTATGCCGTTCTTGTTGTTGTTTTCCATTTTTAGCTCAGTAAGAAATCTTCTTTTAAAAAGCTTATCCAAAACCTATAAAAGTGTGTCCGCTGTTAGAATTTTAAAGATTGTGATTTAGCAGCTTGCCCTGCTTCATTATCCAGACCTTTTTGCCTTGTTTAGTGCCGAAAATGTCGAACTTTTGATATTTCGCGTCAATTACTATATCTATGTGGTAGCTTGTAGCCCTATCAGGCTCGAAGCCAGAGCCGAGTGCTATGTGTATCATATGTGCAATTTTCTCATTCACAATCAGGTAATTGCAGAGTTTTGCTTTTGGGTTTGTGTTTATAGCAAACTCGCCAATCCTATTGAAGTTCTTTTTCTTTAGCTCTGTGATAGCTCTTGGCAAGCTGTTGTGTTTCTCTTCCTCCAGGATCATCTTCCAGCTCTCCATTTTTTTCTTGTTTAGCTTATCAAGTATGGCTTTTGGAGCTTTTACTATCCTATAAGAGCCATTCTCAACTGATACTATTATTGGCTCTTTATGGTTCAACACATAGCTTTGGTCTATAGCTATGACAACATCGCCTATAAAGCTGCCGCTTATGCTCTCAGGTGTGAAAAACACCTCGCCAGCCGGGATATTAGCCATCCTGCCGGCTTTGATGCCTGTTTCTCTGTAATATTCCATGTCTATCTTTGTCCTGGCGTCACCGTCTGACAACATTATCTTCCTGTTTTTTATTATCACCCTGAGTTCTGTCTTATAGCTATCCTTTTTTTTACCCTCTACAAACAGTTCATTGCAGCCCTGAATTTTCTTTTTCAGCTTTTTGTTGGTAGCTCGCATAGCATCCCAATCAATATTACAAGAGTTAATAAAATTGTCAATTGGTAGTGTTTCTGTGAAGCCGATCCTTGTTATAGGCGGCCTTTCTTCGTGCCTTGTTTGAGGATAAAATGGCAGCTTTAGCATTAACTGGGTTGGCGATTGCCATCTTGACTTTCTGTTTAGAGTTGGGTAACCGATGCGCTCCCCGAAAGCGTGCATTCCATAGTAGCCCTTGCCAGAGATAGTGAATATGGTGTCTGGATAATCCAGCCGGCTCAGCTTCAATTCTTTTGACAGCAGATTGTATGCACGGAACACTGGCTCTTTGATTTCCTTTTCAAGCTCGCAACCGAGCAAAGTGTTGAGAAGCTCAGATATCCGTTCGGGTTTTTCAAGCTGGCTCTTTCGTGTAGTAGCAGTGGACAATCTCAGTTTGCCCGGACAAGTAGCGACCATTTGCAGCATTATTGCAAAATTGTCTAAATAGTCCTCCAGTGGAAGCTCCAGCATATCCTTGTTTGGTATTAATTCAAAACTGCAGTTTACCAGCTCGTGCTGCTTTAATCCGAACACCTTGTCCCATATGAGCTTGCATGTCTTTTTTAGAGTGATTAATCTATAAGCTCTATACCAATCGGGTTTGTAATCCAGAACATTGTCATTAAGCTTGAATCCACTTTTTGTAGCATAGATTATCGTGTTGGGTGGTATAAACAGCGCTTCAAAGTCAGGGATCTTTTTTTTTGTTATTGAAATGAATTTTGACATAGCCTGTGTGGCTTTGTTCTTTACTCCTCGCTTCATATCTTTGTAGCAAGCCCAAACATCATTCAGCACCTCTAATGCTTTTGAGTTTTTGTTTGGTATTATTACCTTTAAGTCCTTGTTTAGTTCATGTGCTGCTTTGCTCAGGGATGCTAAAGAGAGAAAAGCTCTTTTTTCAAATCTCGGTATAACTATTAAAACAGATTTGCCCCTAATTTTGTTTAGCGCATTTTTATAGTAGTTAGTTCCAGAATTAAGAGCTGCTGAGTTGTATCTCATTGCCAATTGCATAAGGTTCAACACAAGTTTATTAATTTTACTTTTTGGAATCTATCCTTTCAACATAGGGCCTTTTCTGTTTATTAATATCGAACCTGTAGTGGTATAGCAACCTTCTGAAGTTGTCGTGGTCCTGGGGGCTCAACAGATTGATAGCCACTCCCTGTTTGCCAGCCCTGGCAGTCCTTCCTATTCTGTGGACATAATCCACAGGATTACTCGGGATGTCATAATTGTATATTATCTCAATATTGTCAACATGTATCCCGCGAGCAGCCACATCAGTACACACAAGCACATTGGCTTCGTGACGCTTGAAGGCTGTTATCGCTTTTATCCGCTTGCTCTGCTGAAATCCGCCGTGAATGGCTGTTGCATTTATCTTAGCAGAAGTTAGCTTCTTGCTTATGATATCCACGCCCCTTCTTGTGTTGGAGAATACCATGGCTTTCTTGTTCGAGTTATGCTTTATGAGGTGTATCAACAGCGACAGCTTCAAGCTTCTTGGCACGTCATAATAAACCTGCTTTAGCTTTTTAGGGTCAACCTGCTGGCTGGTTGAAACCTTGACTG
>CAYOTZ010000122.1:0-2939 GCA_964407035.1 uncultured Methanosarcinales archaeon
TGGAATGCGATACACCACTTGCAATGACTGGTAACAGCACAACCAAGAGCAACGAGCTCTTTCTGTTTCCTGTCAAGCTCGCCCTCTGATTCCACTGCTTTCATAAGCTCCATAAAGCCCTTCATCTGTTCAGGCGTCTCCTCTGAGAACTTACCCAAAGACATGTTTATCTGCTCAAGCAACTGCTTGTATTCACCCATTTCCATCACCCTTGTTTGTTTTTAAAGGACAACAAAGCTGTATCATGAATTGTTCAGCGTCAAGTAACTCTCTCAGTTCTCCTGTATTACTCAACTTCACTCTCATTACCCAGCTCTTGTAAGGTCGTTTATTTATGAGTGAGGGCTGGTCAAGGAGTTCTTCATTAACCTCAACAATCACTCCGGAAACAGGGCTCGGTAAATGCCCAGACCATTTTACAGATTCAAGGCTTAAATATATATCACCCTTTTTTATAGTCCTATTCTTTTTTGGCAGCTCAACAAAAACTATTTCTTTAACAGAGCTTGTCAATTGTTCATTAACGCCTACTTCTGCGTATCCCTTGATTACCCTAACCCAGGAATATTCCTTATTGTAAAGCAGCTCTTTTGGAAAGTTCATAATCTAAAAGAAATTGAGATAGCATTTAAATATTGCTTTCAAAAATTGAAAAAACTCATTCTGGACTACTACTCACACCGCGAACCGTTCTGTTTAGAAGGTCTATATCTTTACTGGAGTTCAAAGGCGAAAGCCCTTGCACAAAGTAGAGCTGCGAATTGCAGTAAACATATTTAATAAAAGCCCTATAAACCACTAAGTCCTATGAGCAGTCACCAAATGTCTTTCTGCTGGTGGGATAGCCTTCTATGAACAAGTTATCTTTGGCTAATTCAAGTTAGGGTTTGAACTCATTCCCACACTTGATTTCATTAAATATCAAGAAAGACACTAGCTTATGTTTCATTCAGCTCCCTTACAAAGAGTAAATTAAAATTTAAATACCCATATATTTTTTTATATGAAATCCTCCATTTTTGTTTGCCTAATTCCAAGATGAGCATACAATTTAGCAGCCCTTAGCAGTTTCACAATATCACAGATTATGTCTGCAGCGAGTTTTGGATACCAGTAACCGAGAAAAGCATTAACCTCTGCTTCCATTATCAGGAAATGCTTGTTGAAGAACTTACTCTTTACAGACAATGCCTTTCTGCCCTTGAATATGTTCTCAAGTGTCACACTCGGTTTAATGTTTAAGCTAAGGGCCCTTTTTACAACGCCAAGAAATCTCTCAAGCGAGAAATTGCTCATTAGCTTGTTTATTTCATCCTGTCCGAGTAACTCTGCAAGAGAGCTAAGGTCATCTTTTAACCAGTGTTTGTATTCTGCATCTGCCTTTTCCAAACTAAACTCGCCAAAAACATCTTTAATCCTAGAGCATACTCTTTCTGTGTCCATGAGTATGAAACGCTTATACTGCTCGCTGATGTTGAAAAGCTTTTCAAAGTATTTTTTGTTTATCTGCTCCAGCACCTTTTTTATGGTGGATGTATCAACACCCTTGCCCTCATAAGTAACAATATCAATCACACTCGGATAATTCTTCATTCTGGCAAACTTCCTATGGATAAGAATGATTATAGAGCCAAGGTTACCCACTGTTGTCCAGAATGTTTCGTAAATGCGTAACCTCTCTGTATAGTCAGCCTTGTTCTTGGCAACAAATGCGTACTTTGAACGGTATTTGCTCAACCTTGCTCTGTTTTTATCAGCTACAAAATCAGGATAAGCTCTTACAGCTGTTTCATAAGAAGGAGGGTCTCTGTTGTAGTCAACGCCCCAAATTCTCTTTCTGGTCAGAGTGCTGAGAACCAAGCTACCGCCCTGCTTCAACCAGCACAAGCTTGCAACAGTATCTGAATTCCAGTCCCTTGAGGTCGGTGTTTCGAAACTAGAACCAACATGAGGTGCCACCCAAACAGGATTATCACCGTTCCTATATATTGTAAACCCTTTTTCATAACGGCGCATGAGCATAACAGGTGAATATTTTTATTCAAATATTTAAAATTATTGAAACAAATTGTGAGTTAGACACGCATTGCTTAGCACGCAACTACAAGCTTTATATAACAAAATCAAGAGCGTAGTTTTATGGTAAAGATCATGCTGTTCGTTTCACCGCACTGCACTCACTGCCCTATAGCTGCTGCTGTTGCATCTAGGGTAGTAAAGGACTATGATGAAGTTGCATATGAAAAAATAAGAATAAAAACAAAGCTTGGCAAGCGTCTGGCAGCTATTACTCTATAAACGCGTTTCCCACCATGTTGATTTGCGATAATAACAAAAGGTTAGCTTACAGGTTCTCAGGCATGCCAAGGCAGGCATTGCTTAAGGACAGTATAAACAGATTACTTAACCCAAAAAATCACTTCTATAAAGAATACTTGGGAAATGGCAAACTTTGATTCATTTCTTAAACACCTTAGTAAATACGCAGAGGAGAAGGGCTTTAAGATAACTCAAAACAAAAAAGTTGTGACAACCATAATCAAGGGGTTGCTTGAGAACGAAAAGAAATTCAGTGCTTTATACTGCCCGTGCCGAAGAATGACTGGCAACCTAAAAAGAGATAAAAAGATAATCTGTCCATGCGTATATCACAAAAAGGAAATCAGGAAACTCAGACACTGTTTCTGCGGTTTGTTCGTTAAGGGCTGAAAACCAAAAAATTATTATAAGCTTGTTAAAAATCAGCTATTAATGAAGGTATGCATGGCAACAACAAAAAAGGATATTTCAGCCCATAGAATAGAAACAGAACTTAAGCAGAAGGGCTTAACAGTAGTAAAATACCTTTATGAAAAACTCTCAGAAGAGCAGAATATAAGCTTACCTGAGTTTGATTTCTACATTCTTAGAGATCCTTTCAATACTAGCAGGGATTACTC
>CAYOTZ010000123.1:0-2881 GCA_964407035.1 uncultured Methanosarcinales archaeon
TTCCTTGAGCAAAAGAATTAGCTCTTTTGGGCTGGTAGGAGTGAACATTTTTCTACTGCCACTAAATGATTGAGCAATTAAGCCCTTTGCTGTTAGAGAATAAAGAATGTCATATATGTTACTCCTTTGTATGTGCGTAGCCCTAGATACTTCTTGAGCAGTAGCATTTCTTAGCTTGAGAAGCGCAAGATATGTCTCTATTTCGTTAGTGCTTAGTCCCAGTTCCCTTAACACTGAAGTATCAATCATTTATCTTTATAAGCTATTAGCTCTTAAGGAATGGATTTTTAAAAATGTTGTGGCTTACGCAATTACACGAATTTTCTAGGAAATATTTAAATAATCTTCAAGTTAAGTAGTAACTATGGTTGAAAATCTGGATAATATTGACATTGTACAGCTTGTTATATCGTGGATACTTAAAGGCATACTTGGGGCTTCACTGATAATCGCTTTTCTTGAGCAGAATTGGTTCCTTGTATTTTTTGCAGCTCTATCCCTAATAGTTTGCAATCTCCCTATTCTAATAGAGAAGCGGGGCACTGTTTTCTTACCTATAGAATTTGAATTAGTGATAACCTGGTTTGTGTTCGCCTCTTTGTTGCTCGGTGAAGGTTTCAACTTCTATTGCAGGTTCTGGTGGTGGGACCTTATGCTGCACACAACATCTGGTATCCTTCTCGGTTTTGTGGGATTTCTAATTGTTTACACCATAAGTCACATGAAGAATGTCAATTTGAGCCCTGTATTCGTGGCTATTTTCACTTTCTGCTTTGCAATGGCTCTCGGCTCACTTTGGGAGATCTACGAATTCGTAATGGATTCTTTGCTTGGCACGAACATGCAGCACCATTCATTGGTAGACACAATGACAGACCTCATTGTAAACGCTATTGGCGGAATTGTCACAGCTTTTATTGGCTATTTCTATGTTCGCGGGGGCGATTCGCTATTGTTCAGCAGACTAATCAGGAAGTTCATAGCAGCTAACCCAAAGCTGGTTGCTAAAAGTTTTTCAAAAATTCAAACAAAAGGAAATTAAATACAAGAGCTATTTGTTTGTGTATGGAGTGGTGGTTAAAGCGTTTGACAGAAGAGCTTGAATTTAGGGGATACTCACGCAACACTATTAATTTTTACAAAAGTGCAATTTCTACCTTAATAAAAAATAAACCAGCTGGAATATTTACAAAAACACAAAGAGCTGCAGTAAGTTTTTTACTCACAGAGATAATAGTGCGTGGCTATGAATTTTCCAACAGGCACCGAGTCAGCCGAGCTTTACCAGAACATCTACTGGAAAACTCGTTTTTGAATGAGGTCCTCCAATAAAGGGATTTACCTCTATCTCTTTTATCTCTTCAAAGTCCTCTAATAGAGTGGCTATAACCATTATCATGCGCTTGATAGCCTCTTCATCAGATGGCATTCTGCCGCGATAGCCCTTTATAATCCTGTAGCCCTTAATATCTGTCAGCATTGTGCTGAGTTCTGATTCTGTAAGAGGCAAAACCCTCATGCTAATGTCCCTGAACACCTCTGTGAAAATCCCACCCAGGCCAAATGTAACAACACTATTGAAAACAGGGTCGCGAATCCCGCCTATAATAAATTCATTCCCCGCTGTGAAGATCTGAGAGCAAATCTTAAAGCTGTGGACGCTATGCTGAGCAGCAACTCTCTTTATTCTTTTAAACTCGTGCTCCAAATCCTTTTCATTTGTAATCTTTTTAGAAACCAGTTTGAGCTCACTCTTATGGGTAATCTCGCAGGCATCAAGCTTCATCACAACAGCTCCCACTTTCTTCAAGAGCTCTATATGAAGTTTGAGTTCGTTGGAAAACACCTGTCTTGGCAGTGGTATACCAAAAGCAGAGAGAAGCTCAAAGCCCTCTTCAAGCGAGAGATGCTTTCTTGCTTCTTTCCTTACCTTACCAAGCACTTGCTCGGCCACACCTTTGTTATAATTTATATGCTTTAACAGCTTAATCTGCCGCTTTCTTTCATTGTTGAACCTGAACAACATATATATTGCGTTCATTGCCTGCTCTGTGAACTCTAAGTGTGGAAGGTTTGCTTCACTCAGTAATTCCTGAGCGATCTTTACTTTCTTCTCCCTGCCCAGAAAATTTGTGATTATGGGCTTGTCTGTTTTTCTAGCTAACTCAATAACAGCCTCTGCTGTTTCTAAAATCTCCGTCATACTTTGGGGTGTTAACTCAACAAGCAACAAACCTGTGTTTTCATCATCGAGCACAGCTCGTATCGCATTCCTGTAGCGCTCAGCATTAGCATCACCAATAATATCCAAGGGATTGACTATGTTGGCATGCTCAGGCAACACCTCTGCTAATCTATGTTTTGTTTCTTCATCAAACCTTGTAAGCTGTATTCCAAGCTGGGCGCACATGTCAGCACTTATAACACCAACCCCCCCGCCATTGGTAACAACAGCCAAACCAGCATTGTCTTTGAGAATCCTATACTTTGAAAATACTTCAGCTGCTTCAAAAAGTTCTGAGATGCAGTTTACCTTTATCACACCTGCTTGTTTTAGCGCGGCATCTAGCACCTCTCTGCTGCCTGCCATAGCGCCAGTGTGTGAGGAAACAGCTTTGACACCTTCGCCAGTAAGTCCTCCCTTTACCAAAATAATCGGCTTCTGTTTAGCAACCCTGCGTGCGACTTCCAAGAAGCGTCTTCCGTTCTTTATTGACTCAAGATACAAAAGTATTACATCTGTTGCTTTGTCCTCGGCAAAATACTGGATCATGTCTGTCTCGTCAATATCCACTTTGTTACCTATGCTAATGAACCTGGAAAACCCGAAATTAGCATTAATGCTTAAGCTTATTATGGCAGTACATATCGCACCCGACTG
>CAYOTZ010000124.1:0-2833 GCA_964407035.1 uncultured Methanosarcinales archaeon
AGCTCTCATTCTGCCACAGTTGCCGCGCTTGTTACGAGCTTATATATATTGACTGGCTTGTCGACTGAAACAGCAGTAAGCTTTGTTCTCTTTCTGGTAGTGTTTGCAGACGCAATGGGTATAAGAAGACGGGCTGGGATTATAGCAGCAACAGTCAACAGATTCCACAGGACAAAACTCCCTGAGAACCTCGGTCATAATATTGCTGAAGTTGTATTAGGTGCAGCTATTGGAGTGGCCATGAGCATTATAATTGTAATTCTAACCAAGTGAAGCCCATATTATATAACCAAAAACAGCAGTAAGCAAGAAATACAACATCTTCCTAAGCACACTACCAATTTTGAAATCTGCCAATGCGCCTTCCAGAATTCCCAAGAAAAACAACATGAAAGAGACAACACGAAACACAATGATATCAAAAGAAGCAACAAAGAACAAAGCGCCAAGAGCTACCCAGAGAAGTTCTTTCGAGATAAAGTAAAAACCGAGTATTGCCAAAAGTACAATATACTTTGACAAGGGAATCAAGTCAAAAGCAACAAGCATAACACAGAGTAACATAAAAATTATGTTGCTGGTAAATTTAAGATACTTTTTGCCGTCTATTATCTCTTGTTTGGTGTAGTAAGCAATGGCAACACCGCACAGCAACCCAAGAGATGTCAGCAATAAACTCAACAGGTATCTTACCACTAACATAACTATTAAAAATAGAAAAAGAATATAAAAAACTTGTGTTTAGATATTGAGAATCCTCTTGATTTCTCTTATAACCAAATCCTTATCACCGGGTAGAAAACATATAGTGCCTGCAACCTCATGACCACCGCCACTGAGTTCTACTTCTGGTAACAAAAGCTTTAACCTGCTGAGCAGCTCATTAACAGTAACACTCTGTTTTAGTTTACCCCGCATTATGAGCTGCGTATCACCTACTCCCAGAACAAGCACATTATTGTGTTTAGTTGTTAATTCTTTATAGAACAAGCCAACAGACCTGCCAGGCGGCGGATAGCTGTAGCCCTCGAAAAGCTTACCAAGCTCAACTAAAGCAATAATACCTTGCTGGGTCTTACTAAGCTTGGCAACCCTTTTCATAGCTTTTAATCTCAGTTGTATCATAGCGTTAGCTTTTGGATATAACAAATTAACAAGTTTCAGTTGCCTATTGCCAAACACAAGCTCATGGACAACATTCTCTGCTTCAGGCCTGGCTGATATAAGATAATCAAACGCAAGGTATAGCTTTGTCAGTTGCTCTCTGTCATAGCCATTCTGCTCTGCAAGCTTCAAATAACTGTTGAACTCCACGCCTGTGGATTTATCTGCTATGCCAGAAAGTGCTGCCAGATGCACAAAGCCCTGTAGCAATGGGTTTATGGCATGTGCAAGCTCGACACAGAGCATCCCTGCTGTGATATTGCTGTCACCAATCGTGTAGTGCGAGTTGATGAATACATCTGTAATCTCAGCTATTAAAAGATTATTGTCTTTAACAGAAGCAGGATGATGGTCTACTACTATAACCTTTAATCCGAAAATTCGCATGAGTTTTAAAGCAAGCAGGTCATCTTCTGAACTGCCATTATCCACTACAACAAGCACAGCCTCTCTGCCAGAGTTGCGGTTGTTGAGCAATCTGAGCTGTGATAAAGCCTCGTTGAGCGCATATACAGGTCTTGAGCAAGAACTCCGCCAAACCAACCGCCTATGGGATTTGCTCAAAGAGTTCAAAGCTCGCTCTATAACCAAGCCACCAGAATAGCCGTCACAATCTGCATGATGGCTGATAAGAACATACGACTCAGAGTGTATGGCACGCTTCAACATATCAGCGGCTTGCTTTATTAGAATGCTGAATGCTTTAATCTTGTTCGTTTCTATAAATGGCTTGTAGCGAATCTCAATCGTCACTCTTAAACACCATTTTTGAATGTCCGAATTGAACTATCAAATCAACACCGAGCTGCGAAGCTGTGAGAGGCAAGTCGCACGCACCAAAACAGGAACCACCCCATATTAGTATCCTAGCATTGGTGTGCTTCTCAAGATAATCAACCACTTTGTTTGACTTTGGCTTCAAACCGTCTGGGAATTGTAGCAGAACCCGGATTGCATCTTTTTCCTTAATTATCTTGGCCAATCTTTCAAGCTCAAAGTCGCATTCCATTTTAATTGCTAATTTCAGTACATATTTAAAGCTTAGGTCGTTTTATCGGTATTCTATAGTATCTGCGGCACTCATGGCAATAATAAACCAATTTGCCGTCTTTAATACGCACACTCAGGTTTACCCCCGGAACAAGGTACGAATAGCAATGCCTACAGAACCTTCGCTTAAGTTCAGAAGGCAACCTTATGTTAAGTTTCATAGCAATCCTTCTGGCAATATAGACATAGCGGTTGGCAAGCTTTTTGTCTTTATGAAATACCTTGCCAGCTAACTCTATAAGCTCCTGTATAGCTTTTAATGCGCCTTTTTTTCTTGATAAAGCAGGAGATTTCTTACACATTGAAAAACAGAAAGAGCGAATTAAAATAAAAACTTTGGGTTAATTGAAAGTTTATGATGCGAGAAAAGGTGCGTATTTATAACAGAATAGACCATTAGGGCAATCCTTACCCTCTAGTTTATAATTATTACAAACTAACATACAATTACCTCCTACATTTACGCATTATTCACCTGTCTGCTCCAGCTCTTACTTGATAACACAGCAAACTTGGCCGTCAGGGCAGTCATCTCTGCCTACATTGGCTATTCGTATTGCACCGCAATTAGAGTTGCACTGACCGCCTCTCTTCTCGCAAAAATCGCCATTAACATCAT
>CAYOTZ010000125.1:0-2824 GCA_964407035.1 uncultured Methanosarcinales archaeon
TTAATTACCTCAAAGAAACTGCCAGTAAAACAGAATCAAAGCCACAAATTTTATTGCCAGATGGTTCAATTGTTTCCAGCTCTGGTTCATTGCTAGAAAAAATATTAACCAATCTTGATAAAAGGTTATTAAGTGGTATAATCTCAGGAGAAGAAAAGTTACTATCTTATGTGCTGCCTTCAACTAATGATTATCCTACCCAGCAACCATATAGCTTGTATCTTCATATCCGGCTCGGTTTTTTACCAAACAATATCTTAGAAGAACACAAGAATGAGTTAGTTAGAAACGCATGGCAAATAGCATTACTAATGAATATGCTAAAAAAACAGACCCAGCAACTTGGAGAGCAACTAAGGGTAAGTCTTGGCTTGGTTTATGATGCTGACATTAGTGATGACCCTTTGCAACTAAGCTATCGTTTCAATGAATCCTTAAACTTATCTAAAGAAATGAGATTACTAACAAAACATCTCGTGAGTGACTCGGCAATACTCCAAGTTCGTCCTAAAAGCTATCATCCGGGATTGCTCAAAGTGGCTCTTGACCTCGCTATTGAGATTTTATTAAAAAATAACTTAGCTAAAAATCTTAAGAAAGAAGAGGAATTTCCAAAAATAGAAGAGAGAACCGATGAGGTATACTTTGAGATTTTAGCTCCAAGAATATATCCCCTTATTCAAGGACAAAAAAGCGCTAATCAACATTATCAGGAATAAATGACTCACGCTTTAGTTCTTCAACTACAATAAACCTGCTAAACCTAACATTCATCTTATGCAGATATTCTTCAAAGCGATTGAGTTGTCTAACATTATTAAACCAAAACTCTGCTATAAGCTCGTTACTTGTTTGCAAAATAGAGTTTAAATAAGGAGAGTTTAGAAGATTATCTGTCACCTCTACATCTTCAATTACAAAAAATGAACAGACAGGATAACCAAGCTTCTCAGGATTGAGCAAACAGCTCCATCTTTTTACATACATTGCAATCTGCTTAACTTGATAGTGAAGAGCACTAATTGACAAACCAAGCATAGCAGCCAGTTCAGTTAGTTTTATTCTTGCATTTTTCCTTAGCTCACATAAAATCTCTGCTTGCTTTTTCATTATAGATTGAAACAACCAAAAGCGTTTAAAAGTATTATTCGTAATTATTTGAAAAGATTTTTATAGGAATATGGTTTAATTTGAAATATGCTTAATTTGAAAACTAGAATAGCCAAGAGCATTAGCAAGGCAATAGGGATTGCAGAGCTTGAAGTAGAAAAGCTACTCAGTGAGCCACCTTCATACAAACTTGGCGATGTGGCATTCCCATGCTTTCCCCTTTCAAAACAGCACAAAAAGAAGCCACAACAAATTGCAAAAGAACTTGCAGAGAGTATCGATAAGCCAACAGGAATAGCCAAGGTAGAAGCAGTAGCTGGTTATGTTAATTTTTTTTATGATAAACAATTGGTAATAGAGAAAGGGCTTCAAGAGTGTTTAAGTGAGAGTTTTGGCATATCTCCAAAGAAAAAAGAGCGGGTGATGGTAGAATACTCGCAGCCCAACACCCACAAAGCCTTTCACATAGGACACCTCAGGAACGCAGCACTTGGTTCAGCCCTGGTAAATATTATGAGGGCTGCTGGTTACAAAGTTGTTGCAGCCAATTACATTGGTGATATAGGCACTCATGTAGCCAAGTCGCTCTGGTACATAAACAAATACTGTAAGCAATTTCCAAAGAGAAATCAGGGCGAATGGCTGGCAGAACAGTATGTTAAAGCAACCCAGTTGCTTGCAGAAAAGCCAGAATTGAAAAAAAAGGTTGACGAGGTGCATGTAAAGCTTGATAATAAAGAGAAATACTGGGACGATTTGTGGCAGGAAACAAGGCAGTGGTCCTTAGAAGAGTTTAACAAAATCTACGATGAGCTTGGTATAAAGTTTGATGTATGGTTTTTTGAAAGTGAGGTAGCAGAGGCAGGAAAAGAACTTGCTTATGAGTTATTAAAGAAAGGTATTGCAAAGAAAGACCAAGGTAGTATTCTCGTAGATTTGAAGAAGTACGGACTTGGTGTGTTCCTCATATTAAAAAAAGATGGGGCTCCATTATATTCAACGAAAGACCTTGAACTGGCAAGAAGGAAGTTTGAAGATTACGGAATAAATAGGAGCATCTATGTGGTCGGTTCTGAACAAGATCTGTATTTCAAGCAGCTTTTCAAGACATTAGAGATTATTGGTTTTAAGCAGGCGAAGAAATGCTATCACTTAAGTTATGGCTTGGTACAACTGAAAAGTGGGAAGATGTCATCTCGACTGGGCAACATAGTAACTTATATGGAGCTTCGCGACAGAGTGCTAAGAGACGCCTTGAGCGAAGTCGATAAGCGGCATAAAGAGTGGAGCAAAAGGAAGAAGCTTATCACAGCTAAAAAGATTATGCTAAGTGCTCTGAAATTCACAATGCTCAACAAGGAAATCAAGAAAGTTATACAGTTTGATGTTGCAGAATCTCTTAGTTTTGAGGGTGAGTCTGGTCCTTATCTCCAGTATGTCTACACGCGCTGCAATTCAATTATTAAAAAAGCCAACCTAAGCTACAGAAACTTAAAAAGTGAAATGCTTAAAAAAGTAGAGGAATATTTGCTAATAAAAAAACTTATTGAATTCCCAGAGATTCTAAATAGTATAGCTAATAATTACAAAATAAATACACTCCCAAGATATCTATTGGACATAGCTCAAGCTTTCAATCAATATTATCAGAAATATAAAGTTATACAATCAAATAAAGAGTTAATGAAAGCTAGATTAGCATTAGTAGCTGCTG
>CAYOTZ010000126.1:0-2787 GCA_964407035.1 uncultured Methanosarcinales archaeon
CAGGGCACAGAGCAACAACTCCAGTATATGCTCTATAAAGCAATAATTGAATCTGCCCGAAACAAACAGGCAGGGAATAGCAGCAGTGTGCTTGAGGAGCTGGTTGGTGATACGATTTTTGGTTTCAAGGAGAAAGCATATTCAATGTGTTCGCAGTTAATTCAACTAATCCAAGGAGTGCAATTGGTATTAGACCCTTATAGGCTCTCATTGGACAATTCATTTACAGAAACTTCAGATTGAAAGATTTTCCAAAAAATTGAGTTAAGGTATTTAAAAACAAAATAACAAATTAAACAAGGGGGATGAAAATGAATGAGGAACAACCAAAAAAACTTCACCAAGTCCTTGAAGATGCTGCCAAACTAGTGTCTTTTCATTCCTATGACTTTAGTAGCATAGGTAATTTGGATTACCAGGGTATTTTAGCAAAAGCAGCTGAGATAGCACCACTCCAGACGAGAATAAAAGATGTGCTGATAGCCCAGTATGGTCCACCTTTACAGCGACTTGCTAAGAGAACAAAGATTGCATTCCAGAAATCTCAATATGATATTACAGAGCTTATTACGAAGCAATATGAATCAATAGCTTTTGTTGCCAATACAATGGAAGGTATAAAAAAGGCAGTGAGCGAGGCAAAGGTATTTGTTGAGGATTACTGGCGTAGCTTGACTGAACTGCCTATTATGGCGAGCAACAAAAAGACAAACACACTAAATAGGATAGAGCAGCTTAAACAACAGTTAGGTGAAATGGCTTCTGAAGAGTATGATGCAAGTACAGATCCAAAGGGCTATTTTGAATATCTAAGAAAGAAACGAACAGCAGAGAGGGAAATCAAGCAGTCAATAGCCTTGGTTAACCGTTTGAGTTTCTTCACAAGAAGCATAGAGGAGAGCTGCTCAACAGTTGATAGGTTGTGCGATTATTTACAGGATATAGAGGGTTTTGCTACTGACTGGCTAATGCGCATCACGCTTGCCCAGAGCGACTTTTATCTTATAAAAACAATGTTACCAGCTGTTGTTACGAGTGCTGATTCTTTTTCAACTCTTGTGCAACTTTCAGACCAGATAATCAATATAACCAGCGAGCTTACAGAGCGAAAGTTGAGAGAGAGTTACAAATTACTCAGCATGCATGGTCTTAAGCCGTTACAGGCAATCGTAAGTAGGGCACCATTGGCATCTCTTGAACACCTTTTATAAGTGAATTGAGATGACTTTTCTTGGATACTACAGAAGGCCAAGAAGCTTGGAAGCCAAGATAGAGAGAGAAGGTGCTGTTTCTAGATTGATGGAGATTGTGTCTGCCCCGCTTGAGATGCTGCCAACTAATGTTGCTTCTACAGATATTTTTGAGCAAACAAACATTACACCAAACTTTGGCTCTGATTATTACATTGTGCTAACAGATTCGTTAGAGGACAATCCCTTCATGCTTGACGCTACACTGCAAAATATTGCAAACAAGTTCAGGGAAGAATATCTTAATATAGAAGAGAGAGCTAAAGCAATATACGACTGGGTTATAGAGAATACGAGCTATGACAGGGACTACAAAAAGCACAAGACACCTTACAGAAACTCTATAGAGGCATTCCTCCACAGGAAAGGACTTTGCGGTTCTCTTGCTTACCTATATATAGCAATTGCCAGAGCTGCTGGCTTGAAGGCAGAATATGTTCATGTTAGGAAGGACTTTCAAGGCAAGGATGTTCATCATGCATGTGCTGCTGTTCATCTTGGCAATAGGACTGTGTTTGTTGACCTTGCATACTATACCTACGATATTTTACATCAAGATTACAAAATATTGAATGATGCAGAGAGTGCAGAGATGTACAGAAAGATGCGGAGCTATTTTAAATGAACTCAACTTCTACTAAAAAATTGTCATAAGTAGGATACTCTTCCACTATTGCGGGCAGCATCCCCAGTATCTTCACGAGCTTAGCCTTTCTTTTTAGCTCTTTTTTTGAACAAAGAATCCTGAGTTTGGCTTTGTCAATACTATAATCTTTGAGTTTTAATCCCAATGCTACCTGTTCGAGCTGGTTGAACAAGTTATCTCTCGTCTTGAGCTTTGCAAGACGCTCTCTGTACTGGGCACCAGGTTCAAGTCCTGGTATGTATATTGCACCTCTTACCAATGTGCCGTCTTTTGTGAGCTTGTCGTAACCCTGTTTTATGCTCCTGGCTCTCAGCATTATACGATTTGCGAGCTGCACCCTGTCCTTGAGTTTTGCTGTGCAATAGTGAACATCAAACCTGAAGTGCTTTGAATAGCAGTATTTCATAATTTCAAGTGCTGTTTCTTGGGAGCCCCTGGCAGCGTACGACTCTGGGCTTTTTGTGAAATAGCCGAGTTCGTTTAGCTTGTTCTGTGAATTATCTGATATTTCCAACTCGTTCAGGTTAAGAAACTGTATCCAGTCCTTTGCATAGTTTATTAGCTTGATTGTCTTCGTTTCATAGCCTGGTATGGCTGGTATCTCTATACCGTAGTCCCAGTTTAGTTCTGAAGGTAGCTTAAGCTTTTGCCAGTTCTTTTGATTATCTAGATCCGGATGGAGTCGGATTTCATTCAGCCCTGCTTCTTTTAGGGCTTTAAGTTTGGCTTTGGTTGTGCTTTCAGGGGTTGTGTAAATGTGTATATGGAAGTTGTTTCCAAACCTTTTTTTTAAACCTTTTATAAAGCTTAAAGTCCTTTCAATTTTTGTTAAAGGGTCCCCACCAGTAAAACCAGCGCCTGTAGCTTTGTTCGTTTTTGCTTCTTCTATTA